>NZ_CALRZC010000081.1:0-31934 GCF_943372545.1 Variovorax sp. YR752
TGCTGTGGCCCGAGTCCGACGGCGACCTGGCGATGGATGCCTTCGAGGTCGCGCTGCGCCGGCTGCGCCAGCTGCTCGGCCGCCCAGACGCACTGCGCCTTGCCGGCGGCATCCTCTGGCTGGACCGTGACCTCGTCTGGGTCGACGCGCTGGCACCCGGCGCCCACGCCCACCACGCCTTCCTGCCCGACCAGGACGCCGCCTGGGCCCACGCGGCGCGCGCCCGTGGCGCCGGCCGCGTCTCGCAACCGGGCTGAGCCGCACTTCCCCCCAACTCGCCGGCCATGTGTCGGCGATCGGTCGGCCCCCGGCCGCGAGCATGACCCCCATCACGGCGCTTGGCGCGCCGATGCGAAGGGAAGGCAGTCATGCCACGACACGCAGGGATCGCCCGCCGGGCGTCGTTGATCATCCTGCTGCTGCTCGGCGCCTGCGGCGGCGGTGACGGCGAGGACATCGCGCAGCGCCTTGGCAGGCTCATCGTCGCCGGCTTCGACCGCACGGGGCTGGCGCTCCCGCAGGGCAGCGAGGTGACGCTGACGGTGCAGATGCAATGCGACCGACTGTCCGTGGGCGATGTGACGGTTCAGATCCGTGCCGAAAGCCAGCTGGGCCCAGGTGTCAGCGCTCGACTGACCGGGCCGGGCACCGCGACCGGCGGGCAGAGCGGCAGCTACCCATGCGATACGGCGACCCCCGACCCGCAGGTGCGCACCGGCCGCGTGAGCGTCTTGCTCAGTGCGGCGAACGACGCGGCGCTGGACTCGGGATCGCTGTTCATCTACCTCGAAGTCCCCCCACCGCCGTTCTGCGATCCCTCCCCCTGCGAGAGCCCGGACTCCACCCGCGCCGACCTCGCCTTCACCGTCGTTCCCGGTGGTACCGGCGTCAACCTGCTCGCCAACCCCGGCTTCGAGCAGGCGGTCGACAACGGCCCGTTCCCCGACGCGGCCGGCAGCTGGCGCGGCGACCTCAGCGCGAGTGTCCCCGCCGACAACGGCATCACACCGCGCGGCGGTACGGCGATGCTCAAGTTCCTCGCCACGGGCAACACCGGCAGCGCGACGCTGGTGTCCAGCCAGCAGTGGCAGATCGTCGACCTGTCGGCCTTCACGGCGCAGATCCTGGCCGGCCGCATGCAGGCCGACGCGAGCGTCTGGTTCCACCGCGTCGCCGGCGACGCCAGCACCGACCGCCGCTTCGACCTGCGCCTGCTGGCCTTCGCCGGCAGCCCCGACGAGTTGCCGGCGCGTTATGCCGCCGCCGACTGGCTCGCCGAGCGCACGACGACGCTGAACACCGGCGGCGAAGACTGGCAGCAGGCCCTCGCCTCGCTGCTCCTGCCGCCGACCACCGGCTACCTGCTGTTCGAGATCTACGCCTTCGAGGACGCGGCCAATGACGCCACGGAGGAATTCGCCGGCCACTACGCCGACGACGCCTCGCTGGTGCTGACGGAGCTGAACCCATGAGCCGCACTGCACTCCTCGCCCTGGGCTTCGTGCTGGCGCTGCTCGCCGGCTGCGGTGGCGGCGGCGGTTCGTCGGGTGCGCCGGCGGGCAGCGTCACGCGCACCATCGGCGCCGCCGGCGGCACGATCGCCGGCCCCGGCGGCGTGACGCTGACCGTGCCGGCCGGCGCGCTGGCCGCCGACACCGCGCTGACCATCGCGATCGACGACGCCGGCGCACCGCCGCTGCCCGGTGGCCTGCCACTGCAGGGCGAGACCGTCGCGCTGCTGCCGCATGGCACGAGCTTCTCGGTGCCGGTGACGCTGTCGATGACACTGCCGGCCGGCAGCGTCGAACCCGGCGACGAACTCGTGCTGCTGAAGACCACCGCGGCCCGCGATGGCTGGGAGGTGCTGGTCACCGAGCGCGACGGCGACCGCATCAGCGCCGCCATCACCGGCTTCTCCAATGTTCGCGGCTCGGTGGCCGGCAGGGTGGCCGGCTGGCCGGTTCAGCCGGCCATCCTCTCCGAGCCGCGCAACTGCACCGTGGTCGAAGGCGGCTGGTGCTTCTTCCGCGTCGAGGCGATCACGCCGCGGCCTGGTGCCACGCTGCGCTACCAGTGGCTGCGCGGTGGTGTCCCGCTGGCCGGCGAAGTCGATGCGCTGCTGTTCCTCAACCCGGTCAGCGTCGCCGACGACGGCGCACGCTTCAGCGTGCAGGTACGCATCGACGGCTTCAACCCCGTGCTCAGCGCGACGGCAATGCTCAACGTGACCGCGCTGCCGCCGGCGATCGTCAACCAGCCGCTGGATCTGCAGGCGACGCCGGGCTCGACCGCCGTGTTCAGCGCGGCCTCGACCTCCTCGCTGCCGCAGGCGCTGCAGTGGAAACGCTGCAATGCCACGCAGACCTGCCCGAGCGACCCGGGTGGCTGGACAAACACGCTCGGTGGCACCGGCGTCACCTTCGCGCTGGGCGGCGTGCAAGCCGGCGACGACGGTGCCCGCTTCGCGATGTGCGCGAGCAACAGCGCCGGCGCGGCCTGCAGCCGCCCGGCCACGCTGACGGTGGTGCCGGCCCCGACATCGCCGGCCATCCTCGACCAGCCGGACGACGTAGCCACGGTCGCCGGCCGCTCGGCGCAGTTCGTCGTGCGCGCCAGCGGCGGCAACCTGAGCTACCAGTGGGAGCGCAGCGCTGCCGGCGCGCCCTTCCAGCCGATCGCCGGCGAGACGGCGGCGACCTACACGATCTCCAACGTCGCGGCCGCGGACGACGGCGCACAGCTTCGTGTGCTGGTCAGCAATGCCCTGGGCAGCGTGCTCAGCCGCGAGGCCACGCTGTCGGCTGCAGCCAGTGCCGCCCTGGCCCTGCGGCGCGTGCAGGGTGGCGCGGCGCACAGCAGTGCATTGCGCGCCGACGGGCGGGTGCTGGCCTGGGGCGACAACAGCGCCGGGCAACTCGGCGGGGGCGGCTTTGCCGCGCAGGCCGGCGTGCGCGAGGTCACGCAGCTCGTCGGCGCTGCACTGATCGGCATCGGCGAACGGCACAACGCCGCCGTCACGGGCGACGGATCGCTGTGGCTGTGGGGCGATGGCGGCAACGGGCGACTCGGCAACGACGCAGGCACAGACGTGGCGACGCCCTTCCGTCACCCACTGGCCGAGCCGCTGCGCTACGTCGCGGCGGGAGGCGGCCACACGCTGGCGGTACCGGCCTCAGCACCGCTGCACGCCTTCGGCGCCAACAACTGCGGGCAGATCGGCGACGGCACGAGCAGCCCACGTCGCACGCCTGTGCCGCTCAGCCTGACAGGTGTGACGCGCGCTGCCGCCGGCGCGAGCCGCTCGCACGCGGTGCGGGTGGACGGCTCGCTGTGGTCATGGGGCTGCAACCTGCGCGGCGAACTGGGCGACGGCAGCCTGCAGGCGCGCCTGTTGCCGGTCCCGGTGGCGGGCCTGCCGCCGGTACTCGACGCCGCCGCGGGCGCCTTCCACACGCTGGCACTTGGCAACGACGGCACGGTCTGGGCCTGGGGCGACAACAGCGCCGGCCAGCTCGGCGACGGAACGACGACCGCGCGCCCCTCCCCCGTTGCCGTGCCAATGCCCGGCATTGCCGTGGCCGTGGCCGCGGGCGCCTACCACTCGCTGGCGCTGCTCGGCGATGGCCGCGTGTATGCCTGGGGGCTCAACGAGTTCGGTCAGCTCGGCCTCGGCAACGAGCAGGACAGCGCGGTTCCGGTGCGCCTGGTGGCGCCGCTGCCGGCCACCATCGTCTCGATCGGCGCCGGCTTCGGCCACTCGCTGGCGATGGACAGCGCCGGCAACGTCTGGGCCTGGGGCCGCAACAACGAGCAGCAACTCGGCGACGGCACGGTGCTGCCGCGCAACCGGCCCCAGCGGGTGCCCGGCGTGAACCTCAACTGACAGGAGTTCCACATGAGCTGTTTGCACGGTCTCCTTCGCCGAATCCGCCCCTGGCTGATCGCCGGCTGCACGCTGCTCGCCGCCTGCGGCGGCGGCGGCGATCCACCGCCGCAGATCGGCGCCGCGGGCGGCACGGTCAGCGGCCCGGCCGGCGCGCAGGTCGCGGTGCCAGCCGGCGCGCTGGCACAGGACACGGCGATCGCCGTCGTGCAGTCCGACCAGGGCGCACCGGCGCGGCCCGCAGCGCTGGCGGCCGTCGGCGAGGTCTTCGCCTTCACACCGCACGGCACCCGCTTCGCCGTGCCGGCGACGGTCACCGTGCCCTTCGATGCCGCACGCCTGGCCGCCGGCGCCACGCCGGTGCTCTACAAGACCGACGGCGCCGGCGCCTGGCAGCCAGTGCCCGGTGCCACCTTCTCCGCCGGGCGCGCCACCGCGACGGTCGACAGCTTCTCGTGGTTCGTCGTCGCGGTGCAGCCGCCGGTGATCACGGTGCCGCCGGCCTCGGTGTCGGTGCTCGAACCGGCCACGGCCAGCTTCAGCGTCACCGCGCTCGGCGCCCCGCCCTTCAGCTACCGCTGGGAACGCTCGGACGACGACGGCGCCAACTGGACGCCTCTCGCCGGGGCCACTGCCAGCACCTACACCACACCCGCGACCTCGGTGGCCGCGGACGACGGCGACCGCTACCGCGTGGTCGTCTCCAACCTCGACGGCGACACCGTCAGCGCAGCGGCCACATTGACCGTCACCGCGGTGGTCATCGCGCCGGCCATCACCCAGCAGCCGCAGGACCGCAGCGTGGCCATCGGCGCCACCGCAACCTTCTCCTGCGCGGCCAGCGGCACCAGCGTGGCCTACCAGTGGCAACGCTCGAACGACGGCGGGACGAACTGGAACCCCATCGCCGGCGCCAGCAACGCGTCGTACACGACGCCGGCGACGCAGGCCGGCGACGACGGTGCGCGTTTGCGCTGCATCGCCAGCAACAGCGCCGGCGACGCGACCAGCAACGCCGCCCGGCTGACAGTGGGCGCAACGCCGCCGCCGGCCGGCGCGTCGCAGCCACGCCTGGCCGCCGGCAACGGCGTCTCGCTGGCCGTGCTGGCCGACGGCACGCTGCGCAGCTGGGGCACCGATGCCGCTTCGCAGCTCGGCACGGGCGCCGGCGACCAGTCGCGCAACGTGCCCGGCGCGGGCATCGTGGCGACCGCCGTCACGTCGGTCGCCGCTGGCGGCGCACATGCGCTTGCGCTGCGCAGCGATGGCAGCGTGCTCGGCTGGGGCTACAACGGCTTCGGCCAGCTTGGCACCGGCAACAACCTGACGCAGCAGAACCCGGCACCCGCCAGCTGGGACGACGGCGGCACCGCCACGCCGTTCAGCGACGCAACGTCGCTCTGCGCCGGCACGCTGCACTCGCTGGTGCTGCGCCAGGGCGGGCAGGTACGGGCGATGGGCTACAACGCCGATGGCCAGCTCGGCGACGGCAGCAACACCGACCGGCTGCGCGGCGTCGCCGTCAGCGGCCTGGGCTCCGCCACCGCGATTGCCTGCGGCGCCAACCATTCACTGGCCCTGCTGGCCGACGGAACGGTGCGGGCCTGGGGCGCCAACGACCAGGGCCAGCTCGGCGACAACAGCACCAGCGCACGCAACGCGCCGGTGGTGGTCAGCGGCCTGAACGGTGTGATCGCCATCGCCGCCGGCAACAACCATTCGCTGGCGCTGCGCAGCGACGGCAGCGTCTGGGCCTGGGGCTCGAACAGCAACGGCAAGCTCGGCGACGGCAGCAGTACCCAGCGCCGCACGCCGGTGGCCACCTTGCTCACCTCAGGCATCGTGGCGATCGCCGCCGGCCTGGAGAACTCGGTCGCGGTGCGCAGCGACGGCGGTGTGCGCGTGGTCGGCATCAACGAGGTCGGCGAGCTCGGTACCGGCTCGCTGTCGCCAGGCTTCAGCGAGACCTGGCGCACGGCGCTGGCCAGCGGCGCGGTCGCAGTGGCCATCGGCCATACCGGGACGCTCGCCCACCTGCTGGCGTTGCGCAATGACGGCAGCGTGCTTGCCTGGGCCTGGAACGACCAGGGCCAGCTCGGCCTGGGCGCGGGCCAGGTGTTCACGTCCACGCCCACGGCAGTGCCCGGACTGAACCTGAACTGACGCCGCGGCGCACGCGGCCCGCCCAGCCCCTCGACACGAAAGAGAATCACGATGAGCGCTCACCGCAGCCTTCGGGCGAAAACCCTGGCAGCGTCCGTCGGCCTGACAGTGCTGGCGTTGCTTGCCGCCTGCGGGGGTGGGGAGAATGATCTCAGCACCCGTCTCGGCCGGCAGGTCGTTGCCAGCTTCGAGCCGGAGTCGATCACGGTGGATGCCGGCGGCAGCGCCACGGCAGACCTCGCGCTGCGATGCGAGGACCGAATCGCAGATGACTTCGAGGTTCAGCGCGTGACGGTCTCGGACACGCGCATCAGGGCCGCAGGACTCGCTGTGAACACCAGCCGGGAATGCGCCACGCCCACCGCGGATCCTGATGTCAACACGGCAAGGGTGAGGGTCGACGTCCAGGTGGATGCTGGCCTCGTCCCGGGCCGGTACACGCTCGACGTGATTGTCGCCACCGTCGGTGAAGCGTTCGCCGACAGCACGAGCGCCCGGCTGACCATCATCGTGCGAGCTGCCGCGGGTTCGAACCTGCTCCTCAACCCGGGCTTTGAACAGCCCATCGACGTCGGCGCACTGCCGACCGGCCCGGGCTACTGGCGGGGCGACGTGGCGACCGTGGTCGCCGACGAGAACGACATTGCATCTCTCGCAGGCGCGCGCATGCTGAAGTTCGTTGCCACAGGCAATGTGTCGAGCACGAACACCGTGGCGAGCCAGCAGTGGCAGATCGTCGAGCTGCAGGACTACGCCGCCGACATTGCGGCCGGCCGGGCAAGAGCCGACGGCAGCGTGTGGTTCAACCGCGTCGCCGGCGACGCCGGCACCGATCGGCGTTTCGACCTGCGCCTGATCGCCTTCAACGGCAGCCCCGCCGACATGCCGGCACGCTACGCCGCCGGCGACTGGCTGGCTGCCCAGGAGGTCTCGGTGGCGACTGCCGGCAACCGCTGGGAGCAGGCCGCCACCGGCTTCGTGCTGCCTGCCGGGACGAGCTACCTGCTGTTCGAGATCTATGCCTTCGAGGACGTCGTCAACGAAGGCGAGGGCGCGGAGTTCGCCGGGCACTACGCGGACGATGCCACCCTGCTGATCACCCAGGTCACGCCCTGAGCCGCCCCATCCATTCCAGCTTCCTGGAGCCTCCATGAACGCGACAACTCTCTCGACCGTGCTGCGAGCCGCCATGGGCATCACCGTGTGCCTGTGCACCGATGCGGCCCTGGCCCAGTCCGCGCGCTTCGTGGTGGTCAACGGCAGCCTGGTCGACAACGCGACGCTCGCGCAGCTCGACCGGGTCGCCTGCACCCGCGTGCCCGACGGCCACTACTGGCTGAACCTGCAGACCGGCCAGTGGGGCTACGCCGGAGAGCCATGGGTGCGTGGGCACATCGGGGATGCCTGCCCTCCCGCCGCACCGCGCCAACCCAGCCTCAGCGAACGCGGCAGGCTGTACCGGCCGGGCGAGATCCTCAATGGCCGGTGAATGGCCGCTGAGCGGCCTCGGCACAGGCTCAGCTGAACAGCCGGCGCGCCGCCGCCGAGCCGGCGGCGAGGTCACGCGAGGCCAGTTCGTCGTAGAGCCGCGTCAGCTCACTGCCGATGACCGCGAAGCTCTCGGCGCCGAGCGCATGGCCGTTGTCGTCGACGACCTCGGCATCCATGCCCAGCGACAGCGCCTGCGCGCTGGCCTGCCAGGTCACGAAGGGGTCACTGTCCGCATCGGTCTGCGGCACGTCGAAGCTGAGCGTCACGTCGCGCAGCGCCGACTGGTTGGGGTCGTCGGCCAGCGCAGCCTGCGAGTCGAAGGCCAGGACCAGCACCGGCGGTGCGCCCTCCTCCGAACCGGGCAGCACCAGCCGCCCCGGCACCATGCCGGCCACGAAGCCGTGCCGCGCCGCATGCTGCTGGATGAAGCCGACGCTCCAGGCCACCGAGCGCGAACGCAGGTGCACGGCGAGCTGGGCGTCGTGGTCGCCGGCGAACTGGTCGAGTTCACGCGCGCGGGCCACCGCTTCGAGCATGTCGGGGAAGTCGGCCATCGCGCCGATTGCATCGGCGAAGGCCTGCACCTTCTGCACGAACTCGGAGTACTCGATCTCGTTGAGCGCGCCGCTGCGGTTGGCCAGTTGCACACCGGCCTGGAACTCGCCGTAGCGCTGGCCGGCCAAGGGTGGCTCCCATTCGCGCGTGAGCGCGTTCAGGCCCTCGATGAAGAACGGCTTGCTGCCGGCACGGCGCGTCGGTGGCAGGTGCGATATCGCCATCTCGCCGCTGATCTGCACCTCGACCGACAGGGTCGCGACGGCGTCGATCAGCGCATCGATGCGCGGCAAGCTGCGGCGCGGCGGCCGCAGCTCGGCAGCAGGCACCTCGGCCTGCTCGTCGGGCGCGGCGGCGTCGAAGCTCGGTTCGCTGCCCGGCTCGCCGCGCACCGGATCGCGCGCTTCGGCCGGCTTGGGCGCCAGCATCCGCCTGGGCTGAGCGCGGCGCGCCTGCCACCAGGCATGGCCGGCCATCGCCACCAGCACCGCTGCGCCGAACAGGGCCAACGCGACGGTGAGGCTCATGCTGCGTGCCCCGGCCTCAGGCGGCTTCCGCCATGCTGACCGCCGCTTCCATGTCGACCGCCACGATGCGCGACACGCCCTGCTCCTGCATGGTCACGCCGATCAGCTGCTCGGCCATCTCCATCGCAATCTTGTTGTGGCTGATGAAGAGGAACTGCGTGCCCTGTGCCATCTCCTTGACCAGCTTGGCGTAGCGCTCGGTGTTGGCGTCGTCCAGCGGCGCGTCGACCTCGTCGAGCAGGCAGAACGGCGCCGGGTTGAGCTGGAAGATCGCGAAGACGAGCGCGATCGCCGTCAGCGCCTTCTCGCCGCCCGACAGCAGATGGATGGTGCTGTTCTTCTTGCCCGGCGGCTGCGCCATCACCTGCACGCCGGCGTCGAGGATCTCGTCGCCGGTCATCACCAGCTTGGCCTGGCCGCCGCCGAACAGCGTCGGGAACATGCGGCCGAAGTGTTCATTGACCTGGTTGAAGGTGTTGCCCAGCAGGTCGCGCGTTTCCAGGTCGATCTTGTGGATCGCGTCTTCGAGCGTCTTGATGGCGTCGTTCAGGTCGGCGTTCTGCGCGTCGAGGAAGGTCTTGCGCTCACGGGCGGCGGTCAGCTCGTCGAGCGCGGCGAGGTTGACGGCGCCGAGCGCGTTGATCTCGCGGTTGATGCGGTCGATCTCGCCCTGCAGGCCCTGGAGCTTGACGCCGCCCTGCTCGATGCCCAGGGCCAGCGCCTCGAAGTCGACGTTGGCGGCACTGAGCTGCTCGAGGTACTGCGCGCCGCCGAGCTGCGCCGCCTGCTCCTCGAGCTGCAGCTTGGTGATGCGATCACGCAGCGGCTGCAGGCTCTGCTCGTGCTGCAGGCGCTGCTCTTCCGAGCGGCGCATGCGCAGCGTCAGGTCGTCGTACTCGCTGCGCTTGGCGCCGAGCGCCGCTTCACGCTCCAGCTTCAGCGCCAGCGCGGTCTGCAGGCCGGCCTGCGCGGCGGCGTCGGTCAGCCGCTCCAGTTCCTCCTGAAGCTGCTCGGCCGACGACTGGTTGGCCGCCGCCTGCTGCAGCGCCGTCTCGATGCCCCGCTGCAGTTCGCCGCGCCGCGCCGCCAGCGAGCGCGCATGGAACTGCGCCTCCTGGCTCTGCCGCTCCAGCGCACGCAGCTGCTCTCGGGCCTCGGCAAGCTTGCGCTCGGCGGTGATGACCCCTTCGTCGAGCTCGGCGTGGCGCTCCTGGGTGGTGGCGAGCTGCATGTCCAGCTCTTCGAACTTCGCCTCGCCGGTGGCACGGCGCTCGTTCAGCTCGTCGAGCTGGCCGTCGAGCTCGGCGAGCTCGTCGTCGAGCTGGGCGCGGCGCGTGCTCGTCTGTTCGGCGAGCTGCGACAGGCGCAGCAGCTCGACCTGCAGCTGGTGGGCACGCGTCTGCGCCTCGGCGGCGTCGCGGCGCACCGTGGCCAGGCGCTGCGAGGCCTCGGTGTAGGCGGCTTCGGCGCGCACCAGTGCGCTGCGCGACTCGTCGGCGATCAGCGCCTGCGCGCGCTGCTGGCGCTCCAGGTTCTCGATCTCCTGCGCACGCGCCAGCATACCGGCCTGCTCGGAGTCGGGCGCGTAGAAGGCCACGGCGAACTGGCTGACCTGGTGGCCCTCGCGGGTCATGATGATCTCGCCGTGGGTCAGCTTGCCGCGCGCGGCCAAAGCCTCGTCGATGTTCGCGGCGGTGTAGACACCTTCCAGCCAGTCGTTGAGCAGCGCCTTCAGGCCGGCATCGCCGAGACGAAGCAGGTCCGACAGCCGCGGCAGCGTCTGGTGGGTGTTGGCGATAGAGGCGCTCGGCGGCGTGTAGAAGGCCAGCTTGGCCGGCGGCGCATCGTCGGCGAAGGCTCGCACGGTCTCGATGCGGCCAACCTCCAGCGCATTGAGCCGCTCGCGCAGCGCCGACTCCAGCGCCGTTTCCCAGCCGGGCTCGATGTGCACCTTGGTCCACAAGCCCTGCAAACCGTCCAGCCCATGGCGCGCCAGCCAGGGCTTGAGCTTGCCCTCGGTCTGCACCTTCTCCTGCAGCGCACGCAAGGCTTCCAGGCGCGCGCTCAGATCGGCATGGCGAGCCGACTCGGTGTTGACCTGCTCCTGCTTCGTGCGGCGCTCCTCGTCGAGCGCGGGCACCTGTTCGCCGAGCTCGTGAAGGCGCGCGTCGGCCATGCCCTGCGCCTCCTCGGCCAGCGCGTACTGCTGCTTCAGCTCGCCCAGGCGCTGCATGTCCGGGGCGGCGAGCTGCTGCTTCTCGCTGGCCAGGCGTTCGCGGCGGCTGTTGAACTGGCGGCGCTGATCGTCGATGTTGCGGCTCTCGGCGGCGAGCAGCTGGATCTGCTGCTGCACCTGCGCCACGACGTTGCGCTGCTCGTTGCTCCTGCCCTGCGCGGCGCGCACTGTGTCTTCCAGCGTCGGCAGGTTGCCCGACTGCTCCTCGGCCTGCGCGGCCAGCACCTCGCCCTGCTCCTCGGCGGCGGCGATCTGCTCGGCGATCTGGCCGAGTTCGTCCTCGGCCTGCTGGCGGCGCTCGTCCCACTGCTGATTGCTGGCGGTCAGTTCGGCCAGTCGCTGCTCGACGCGTGCGCGGCCCTCGACCACGTAGCGGATGCGTTCCTCGAGACGGCTGACCTCCAGCGCCGCTTCGGCCAGCAGGCCTTGCGCGCCGTGCAGTTCGTCGCTGGCGGCGTAGTGCGCCTGGCGGATCGTCTCCAGTTCGGCCTCGCCGTGGCGCAGCTCGGCCATGCGCGCCTCGAGTGCGTTGGTGGCTTCGAGCACCGCCTTCTTGACCCGCTCCTCCTCGCTCGCCGCGTCGCGGTGCTTGAGGAACCACAGCTGGTGCAGCTTCAGCTCGCCGCTTTGCTGCAGGCCGCGGTACTGCTGCGCCACCTCGGCCTGCTTTTCCAGCTTGTCGAGGTTGCTGCTCAGCTCGCGCAGGATGTCTTCGACGCGGGTCAGGTTCTCGCGCGTGTCCTTCAGGCGGTTCTCGGTCTCGCGGCGGCGCTCCTTGTACTTGGAGACGCCGGCGGCCTCCTCGAGGAACAGGCGCAGTTCCTCGGGCTTCGATTCGATGATGCGGCTGATCGTGCCCTGGCCGATGATGGCGTAGGCGCGCGGTCCCAGGCCGGTGCCGAGGAAGACGTCCTGCACGTCGCGGCGGCGCACCGGCTGGTTGTTGATGTAGTAGCTGCTGGTGCCGTCGCGCGTCAGCACGCGCTTCACCGCGATCTCGGTGAACTGGTTCCACTGGCCGCCGGCGCGGGCGTCGCTGTTGTCGAACACCAGCTCGACGCTGGAGCGGCTCGCCGGCTTGCGGTTGCCCGAGCCGTTGAAGATCACGTCCTGCATCGACTCGCCGCGCAGTTCGCTGGCCTTGCTCTCGCCCAGCACCCAGCGCACCGCATCCATGATGTTGGACTTGCCGCAGCCGTTGGGCCCGACCACGCCGACGAGCTGGCCGGGCAGCTGGAAGTTGGTCGGCTCGGCGAAGGACTTGAAGCCGGAGAGCTTGATCGAGTTCAGGCGCATGGGAGAGCGAAACGGCTGCTCAGCGTGAAGGCCCCGGAGGCCCTCTGCCAAGTCCTTGATTCATATGAGAAAACCCGCGATGTCGCGGGTCGTCTGCGGGGCGGGATGATAGCATCGCGGCCCCGCTGAAACCCTCTCCAGACGTGACCGCCATGGCCAGGAAGTCCCCCGCCCGCTCCACGCTCAATGAGCGCCCGATGCCGCCCAATCCGCCGACGGCGCCGAGCAAGGAACTGCACGTCTTCCCGAATCCGGCGCCGGAGCGCGACTACGTCATCCAGTTCCAGGTGCCGGAGTTCACCTGCCACTGCCCGCTGACCGGCCAGCCCGACTTCGCGCACTTCACCATCGACATGATCGCCGACGGGCTCTGCGTCGAGCTGAAGAGCCTGAAGATGTATTTCTGGAGCTACCGCAACGAGGGCGCGTTCCACGAGAAGGTGACCAACACCATCCTCGACGACATCGTCAAGGCGACGAAGCCGCGCTTCATCCGCATCACCGCCAAGTGGTACGTGCGCGGCGGCATCTACACCAACGTGGTCGCCGAGCACCGCAAGAAGGGCTGGAGGCCGCAGCCGCGCGTGGACCTGCCGGCGCATCCGGCGCAGACAGGGATGATCTGAGCGCGGCATCGATAATCTGCCGATGAACCCGCTGCTCGCGCGCCTTCACCCCTACCCGTTCGAACGACTGCGCGAGCTGACGCGCGGCGTCACGCCCAACCCGGCCCTCAAGCCGATCGGACTGGGCATCGGCGAGCCCAAGCATGCGACGCCGGAGCTGATCAAGCGTGCGCTGACCGACAACCTGGCGGGCCTGGCCAGCTATCCCGCCACCGCCGGCGAGCCCAGGCTGCGCGAGGCCTGCGCGGCCTGGGTGCAGCGCCGCTACGGCGTGACGCTGGACGCCGGCACGCAGGTGCTGCCGGTCAACGGCTCGCGCGAAGCCTTGTTCGCGCTGGCCCAGACGGTGATCGACCCGACCCGGCCCGGCGCCACCGTCGTCTGCCCGAACCCCTTCTATCAGATCTACGAGGGCGCAGCGCTGCTCGCCGGCGCGCAGACCGCCTTTGTCAACAGCGACCCGGCGCGCAACTTCGCCCCCGACTGGGCCAGCGTTCCCGACGAGGTCTGGGCGCGAACGCAACTGCTCTACGTCTGCTCGCCCGGCAACCCGACCGGCGCGGTGATGCCGCTGGCCGAATGGAAGCTGCTGTTCGAGCTGAGCGACCGGCACGGCTTCGTGATCGCCTCCGACGAGTGCTACTCGGAGATCTACTTCCGCGACGAGCCGCCGCTGGGCGGGCTGGACGCGGCAACCCAGCTCGGCCGCAAGGACTTCCGCCGCCTGGTCGCGCTGACCAGCCTGTCCAAGCGCTCCAACGTGCCGGGCATGCGCTCGGGATTCGTCGCCGGCGACGCCGCCCTCCTCAAGCAGTTCCTGCTCTACCGCACCTACCACGGCAGCGCGATGAGCCCGGTGGTGCAGGCGGCCAGCATCGCCGCCTGGAACGACGAGGCGCACGTGGTCGACAACCGCAACCTCTACCGCGCCAAGTTCGCGCAGGTCACGCCGCTGCTGGCCGGCGTGATGGATGTCGCGCTGCCCGACGCCGGCTTCTACCTCTGGGCAGGCATCGCCGGCGGCGACGACGTAGCCTTCGCGCTGCAGCTGCTCGCTCAATACAATGTGGCGGTCCTGCCCGGCAGCCTGCTCGCGCGCGAGTCCGGCGGCATCAACCCCGGGACCGGTCGTGTGCGCATGGCCCTGGTGGCGGGCGTCGACGAGTGCCTCGAGGCCGCGCAACGCATCGTTTCCTTCATCCAAGCCCGCTGAGCCATGAGCCAACAACTGCAGAACATCATCGACCTCGCCTGGGAAAGCCGCGCGACGATCACCGCCGTCAACAGCCCCGAGGTGCGCGAAGCGGTCGAGCAGGTGATCGCCGACCTCAATGCCGGCCGGCTGCGCGTGGCCGAGCGCCAGGGCGTGGGCCAGTGGACCGTCAACCAGTGGGTCAAGAAGGCGGTGCTGCTGTCCTTCCGCCTCAACGACAACCACGTGATGCGTGCCGGCGACCTGAGCTTCTTCGACAAGGTCGAGACCAAGTTCGGCCACGTCAGCGAAGACGCGATGCGCGCCACCGGCATCCGCGTGGTGCCGCCGGCGGTGGCACGCCGCGGCTCGTACCTAGCCAAGAACGTCATCCTGATGCCCAGCTTCGTGAACATCGGCGCCTATGTCGACGAGGGCACCATGGTCGACACCTGGGCGGCCGTCGGCTCCTGCGCGCAGATCGGCAAGAACGTGCACCTGTCGGGCGGCGTCGGCATCGGCGGCGTGCTCGAACCCATGCAGGCCAACCCGACCATCATCGAGGACAACTGCTTCATCGGCGCGCGCAGCGAGATCGTCGAAGGCGTGATCGTCGAGGAGAACTCGGTGATCTCGATGGGCGTGTACATCGGCCAGAGCACCAAGATCTACGACCGCGCCAGCGGCGAGGTCAGCTACGGCCGCATCCCGGCCGGCTCGGTGGTGGTCAGCGGCAACCTGCCCAGCGCCGACGGCAAGTACAGCCTGTACTGCGCGGTGATCGTCAAGCGCGTCGACGCGCAGACGCGCGCGAAGACCAGCATCAACGACCTGCTGCGCGCCTGAACGGGCATCAACTCGACACTCCGGGAGGATCGGCATGAGCGGTGGGAACATGGAACGCGTGCTTCGCCTGATGGCGGAGAAAGGCGCGTCGGACGTCTACCTGTCGGCCAACTCGCCGATCCTGATCAAGATCAGCGGGCAGCTGCTGCAGTTGTCCGACCAGCCGCTGACGCACACGCAACCGCGCCAGCTGCTCGCCGAGCTGCTGACGCCGACGCAGCTGGAAGAACTCGACGACACCGGCGAGCTGAACATGAGCGTGGGCCTGGCCGGCGTGGGCAGCTTCCGCCTGTCCGGCTTCAAGCAGCGCGGCACGGTGGCAGCCGTGTTCCGCTGCATCCCGGTGGTCATCCCGACGCTGGAGAGCCTGAACGTCCCGCCGATCCTGAACACGCTGATCCTCGAGAAGCGCGGCCTGATCCTGATGGTCGGCGCCACCGGCACCGGCAAGAGCACGACGCTGGCGTCGATGCTCGAGCAGCGCAACCAGCAGATGGCCGGGCACATCCTGACCATCGAGGATCCGATCGAGTTCCTGTTCACCAACAAGAAGTCGGTGGTCAACCAGCGCGAGGTCGGGCGCGACACCAACACGCTGCAGGTCGGCCTGAAGAACGCGCTGCGCCAGGCGCCGGACTGCATCATGATCGGCGAAATCCGCGACCGCGAGACCATGACCTCGGCGATCTCGTACGCGCTGTCGGGCCACCTGGTGCTGTCGACGCTGCACGCGAACAACAGCTACCACGCGCTCGGCCGGATCCTGTCGTTCTACTCGCCCGAGGCGCGCCCCGCCCTGCTGTCCGACCTGGCCGCCGGCCTGAAGGCCGTCATCTCGCAGCGCCTGGTGCGCGCCGTGACCGGCGGCCGCGTGCCGGCGGTGGAGGTGATGCTCAATACCAAACTGGTCTCCGAACTGATCGAGCAGGGCGACTTCCCGGGCGTCAAGGAAGCGATGGAGAAGTCGCTCGCCGAAGGCTCGCAGACCTTCGAGCAGGACCTGGCGCGGCTGATCACCACCGACATGATCACCCGCGACGAGGGCTTGGCCTACGCCGACTCGCCGACCAACCTGATGTGGCGCCTGCAGAACGACATGTCGCCGGTCTCGCGCATCCAGCCGAAGAAGGAAGAGAACGACGACCAGCCGACCTTCACCGAGATCCAGCTCGACGTGCGCGACGAATCGAGCACGATGTCGGGGCTGCTGCGCCCGAACTGAACACCTGCCGATGTCCCGGACGCTGCACCTCGTCGAACAACTCATCGCCTGCCGCTCGGTGACGCCGCAGGACGGCGGCTGCCAGCAGATCATCCGGGAACGCCTGCTGCCGCTGGGCTTCGAGTTCGAGACCATCGCCTGCGGCCCTGCGGACTTCCGCGTCACCAACCTCTGGGCGGTTCGCCGCGGCAGCGATGCGAAGGCACCGCTGCTGGCCTTCGCCGGCCACACCGACGTCGTACCCACCGGCCCGCTCGAGCAGTGGGCCAGCGACCCGTTCGTGCCCACGCACCGCGGCGGCCGCCTCTATGGCCGTGGCGCTGCGGACATGAAGAGCTCGCTGGCGGCGATGGTGGTCGCCACCGAGGAGTTCGTCGCCGCGCACCCGGCGCACCGCGGCTCGCTCGCCTACCTGCTGACCAGCGACGAGGAAGGCCCGGCCAACGACGGCACCGTCAAGGTGGTCGAGTGGCTGCGCGAGCAGCGGGTGCGCCTGGACGCCTGCATCGTCGGCGAGCCGACCTCGGTCGACCGGCTCGGCGACATGGTGAAGAATGGCCGGCGCGGGTCGCTCTCCGGCAAGCTCACGATCAAGGGCGTGCAGGGCCACATCGCCTACCCGCAGCTGGCGAAGAACCCGATCCACCTCGCTGCACCGGCGCTGGCCGAACTGGCCGCCATCGAGTGGGACCGCGGCAACGCCTACTTCCCGCCGACCAGCTGGCAGATGTCCAACATCCACGCCGGCACCGGCGCGACCAACGTCATTCCCGGCGCGCTGGTGGTCGACTTCAACTTCCGCTTCTCGACCGAGGCCACGCCCGAGTCGCTCAGGCAGCGCGTGCATGCGGTGCTCGACCGCCACGGCCTGGACTACTCGCTCGACTGGATACTCGGCGGCGAGCCTTTCCTGACGCCGGTGGGCACGCTCAGCGAGGCGCTGGCTGGCGCGATCCGCGCGGAAACGGGCCTCACCACCGAACTCTCGACCACCGGCGGCACCTCCGACGGCCGCTTCATCGCCAGGCTGTGCCCGCAGGTGGTCGAGTTCGGACCGCTGAACGCCAGCATCCACAAGATCGACGAGTGGGTCGAGGTGGCCAGCCTCGAGCCCTTGAAGAACATCTACCGCCGCACTCTCGAAGCGATGCTCACATGAAGCTCATAGACCTGATCACCGCGCAAAGCGCCCGCCTCAAACAGGCGGGCGTTTCGTTTGGCCACGGCACCACCAACGCCTTCGACGAAGCGGCCTGGCTGGTGCTGTTCTCGCTCGGCCTGCCGCTGGACGCGCTGGAGCAGCGTGCCCAGCGCGAGCTCCCTGCCGACGAGCAGGCGAAGGCCGAGGCGCTGGTCACGCAGCGCATCGAGACGCGCCAGCCCGCCGCCTACCTGACGAAGGAGGCCTGGCTGCAGAACGTGCCGTTCTACGTCGACGAGCGGGTGATCGTGCCGCGCTCCTTCATCGCCGAGCTGCTGGCCGATGGCGAGGGCGACGGCACGCTGGACGCGTGGTTGTCCGACCGCACGAAGCAGGTGCTCGACCTGTGCACCGGCAACGGCAGCCTGGCGGTGATCGCGGCGCTGGCCTACCCGGAGGTCGAGGTCGATGCGGCAGACATCTCGCAGGACGCGCTCGACGTGGCGCGCATCAACGTCGACAGGCACAAGCTCGCCGCGCGCATCCGCCTGCTGCAGTCGGACCTGATGAACGCGGTGCGCGGCCCCTACGACCTGATCGTCTGCAACCCGCCCTACGTCAACAGCGAAAGCATGGCCAAGCTGCCGGCGGAATACCGCGCAGAGCCGGCGATCGCGCTGGCCGGCGGCGACGACGGCATGCACCTGGTGCGACGCATCCTGCGCGACGCGCCGGCACAGCTCAATGCCGAAGGCGTGCTGGTGCTGGAGATCGGCAACGAACGCTGGAACTTCGAGCGCGCCTTCCCGCGCGCGGAAGTCGCCTGGCTGCCCACCAGCGCCGGCGACGACCAGGTGCTGCTGATGACACGCGACGCCCTCGTCAAGCTCGCCCGCCACCTCGAGGGCTGACCCCATGCTGGTACTGAACGACATCTCGCTGCGACGCGGCGTCAAGCTGGTGCTGGACCACACCAGCGTCACGCTGCAGCCCGGCGAGAAGATCGGCCTGGTCGGGCGCAACGGCGCCGGCAAGTCCTCGCTGTTCGCACTGCTCACCAACAAGCTGCAGGCCGACACCGGCGAGGTGCAGATGCCGCCGCGCTGGCAGCAGCCCGGTGGCATGGCCGAGGTGGCGCAGGACATGCCAGAGACCGAGGAAGGCGCGACCGACTTCGTGCTGCAGGGCGACACGCCGCTGATGCTCGCGCAGCAGCGCCTGGCCGCCGCCGAAGTGGCCGACGACGGCCACGAGATCGCCGAGGCCCACCACGCCATCCAGGACGCCGGGGGCTTCGATGCCCGCGCCCGCGCGCAGGCCATGCTGATGGGCCTGGGCTTTCGCAGTGAACAGCTCGACGCGCCGGTCAACAGCTTCTCCGGCGGCTGGCGCATGCGATTGCAGCTGGCCCGCGCGCTGATGTGCCCGGCCGAGCTGATGCTGCTCGACGAACCGACCAACCACCTCGACCTGGACGCGCTCGTCTGGCTGGAGGCCTGGCTGCAGCGCTACCAGGGCATGCTGATCGTCATCAGCCACGACCGCGAGTTCCTCGACGCCATCACCAAGGTCACCCTGCACCTGGACGAGACCAAGCTGACGCGCTACGGCGGCAACTACACCACCTTCGAGGAGATGCGCGCCGAGCGCATGGCACTGCAGCAGGCCAGCTACGCCAAGCAGCAGGAGCGCATGGCGCACCTGCAGAAGTTCATCGACCGCTTCAAGGCCAAGGCCAGCAAGGCCAAGCAGGCGCAGAGCCGCGTCAAGGCGCTGGCGCGCATGGAGAAGCTGGCGCCGGTGCTGACGGCGAGTGATTTCCAGTTCGAGTTCCGCGAGCCGCTGTCGCTGCCGAATCCGATGCTGGCCTTCAGCGACCTCGCCTGCGGCTACCGCTCCGAAGACGGCAAGGAGACACGCATCGTCTCGGGCATCGACCGCTCGGTGCTCGCCGGCCAGCGCATCGGCATCCTCGGCGCCAACGGCCAGGGCAAGTCGACCTTCGTGAAGACGATCTCGCACGAACTGGCCGCCCTGGCCGGCACGATGACCGAAGGCAAGGGTCTGGTGATCGGCTACTTCGCGCAGCAGGAGCTCGACGTGCTCTCGCCCGCCGATGGCCCGCTGATGCACATGGTGCGCCTGGCACGCGACGTCGGCCCCGCCGCGCGCGAGCAGGAACTGCGCGATTTCCTCGGCTCCTTCCGCTTCGTCGGTGACATGGTCACGCAGCCGGTGGGCACGCTGTCCGGCGGCGAGAAGGCGCGCCTGGTGCTGGCCATGCTGGTGTGGCAGCGCCCCAACCTGCTGCTGATGGACGAGCCGACCAACCACCTCGACCTGACGACGCGCGAGGCGCTGTCGATGGCGCTCAACGAGTTCGAGGGCACTGTGATGCTGGTCAGCCACGACCGCGCGCTGCTGCGCGAGGTCTGCGACGAGTTCTGGCTGGTCGCCGGCGGTGCGCTCAAGCCCTTCGACGGCGACCTCGACGACTACCAGAAGTGGCTGCTCGAGCAGTCGCGCGAGGCCTCCAAGGCGGCGTCGGCACAGTCGCGCAAGCTGCGCGAGGATGCCGCGCCGAAGCGCAAGGAAGACCGCAAGGCCGCCGCCGCCGCACGCCAGGCGCGTGCCGACGAGGCCAAGCCGCTGAAGAAGGAACTGACGCTCACCGACCACCGCATGCACGTGCTGTTCGGCGAGCGCGACAAGCTCGAGGCCGCCTTTGCGGATGCCTCGCTGACAGCGGAGAAGCTCGCCGAGGCCGGCAAGCGGCTGAAGGCCGTGAACGACGAGATCGAGCGGCTCGAGGCGCGCTGGCTCGAATTGAGCACCCGTATCGACGAGATGACTTCGGCGGGCTGAACGCCGCGCCAGCAACCCTGCTGGCGTTAGGGCATTTATATTGTACGCAATTTAATTGCTCGCTCTTTAGTACAGTCTCGCCATGGCTCGCACGACGACCTCCCCTGCATCGGCTGCTGCCACCGATTGGCAGCAGCTCGACAACCAGCTCTGCTTCGCGCTGTATTCCGCCTCGCTGGCGATGACCCGGCTCTACAAGCCCTTGCTCGAGCCGCTCGGCCTGACCTACCCGCAGTACCTGGCGCTGCTGGTGCTGTGGGAGCGCGACGGCCTGGGCGTCGGCGAGCTCGGCGAGCGCCTCTACCTCGACTCCGGCACGCTCACGCCGCTGCTCAAGCGCATGGAAAGTTCGGGCTGGCTGAGCCGCGCCCGCGCCGCCGATGACGAGCGCCGCGTGCTCGTCCATCTCACCGCCGAGGGCCGCGCGCTGAAGCGCCGCGCCGCCTCGGTGCCCCGCGAACTCGCAGCCGCCACCGGCTGCAGTGCCGACGAACTCGTCGCGCTCACCCGTCGCCTGCAGCAGCTGCGCACGCAGTTGCTCGAGGCCGATCCCCATTCCCACCACGCCTGAAGGAAACCACCATGGCCATCGAGAAGATCATCTACACCGCCAAAGCCACCACCACCGGCGGCCGCGAAGGCACGTCGAAGTCGGACGACGGCAAGCTGAGCGTGACGCTCGCGCCGCCGAAGGAGATGGGCGGCAACGGCAACGGCACCAACCCCGAGCAGCTGTTCGCGGCGGGCTACTCGGCCTGCTTCATGGGCGCGATGAAGTTCGTCGCCGCCCAGCAGAAGAAGGTCGTTCCGGCGGACGCCTCGATCACTGCCGACGTCGGCATCGGCCCGATCCCGGCCGGCTTCGGCATCCAGGTGGCGATGCAGATCAGCATCCCCGGCTGGGCCAAGGAAGACGCGCAGGCGCTGGTCGACACCGCGCACAAGGTCTGCCCGTACTCGAACGCGACCCGCGGCAACATCGACGTGACGCTGACGGTGGTCTGAGCCACCGCGCGCGGTTCAGCCGCGCATCAGCTGCAACATCAGCTCGATGCGCGCCTGCACCGGCGTGAGCGTTCCGGCGGCGGGCAATCCGTCGCCGGGCTTCATCTGCACCGGTCCAGCCAGGCAGCGTGTGCTGCGCCAGACGCCGACGCCGGCGCGCTGCGCCTCCAGCAGTGCGGCTTCCAGTGCGTGATGCAGGCTGCCGTTGCCGGTGCCGGCGACGACCAGGCCCTTCACGCCTGCCTTCACCAATGCGTGCACGCCCTCGGGCCGCGCACCGGCGTGGCTGGTGACGATCTCCACCCAGGGCCAGGCGCCCTTCTCGAGAGCCTCGAGCCCCAGCGGATCAACCATCGGCCAGTCGCGCAGGCGCCGCAGGCGGCCTTCCTCGATGTAGCCCAGCGGCCCGGCATCGCCCGATCCGAAGGCATCCACGCGGTAGCTGTGCACCTTGCGCACGTCCAGCGCGGAATGCACTGTGCCGGCAAGCACCGCCATCACGCCGCGTGCTCCCGGCTCGCGCGCCAGCGTCACCGCATCGAGCAGGTTCTGAGGGCCGTCGCGCAGCAGTGCGGTGGCCGGGCGCATCGCCGCGCTCAGCACCACCGGCTTGGCCGGCGCCAGCAGGCGCTGCAGTGCATACGCCGTCTCCTCCAGCGTGTCGGTGCCATGGGTGATGACGACGCCGGCGATGTCCTGGCGTGCCAGCAGCTCGGCCACGCGCCGGGCCAGGGTGGCCCAGACCGCGAAGTCCATGTCCTTGCTGTCGAGCTGCGCCACCTGCTCGGTCAGCAGCGGCACCTCACGCAGTGCCGGCACGGCCTCCACCAGCGCCTTCACGCCGAGCTGCGCGGCGGTGTAGCCGATGTTGTCGCCGGGGTCGGCGGCGGTGCCGGCAATCGTGCCGCCGGTGGCCAGCACGGCCACGCTGCGTGTGCTGTCTTGCATTTTCGGGAAACTGGATGAAAATACAGCCACTGGACATTCATCCAGCGACGACGTCATTCCCGCCCAGGAGCGCCCGTGCAGGAAAAGCCCAAACTGACCGACCGCCAGCAACAAATCCTCGATCTGGTGCAAAGCGCCATCGAGCGCACCGGCGCTCCGCCCACGCGCGCGGAGATCGCCGCCGAGCTCGGCTTCAAGTCGGCCAACGCCGCCGAAGAGCACCTGCAGGCCCTGGCGCGCAAAGGCGTCATCGAACTGGTGGGTGGCACCTCGCGCGGCATCCGCTTGAAGTCTGACACATTGCGCGCACTCAACGAGTCGCGCGGCAAGCAGTTCACGCTCCCGCTGCCCAGCCTGGCGCAGCTGTCGCTGCCGTTGATCGGCCGCGTCGCGGCGGGCAGCCCGATCCTCGCGCAGGAACACGTCGACCAGACCTACCTGGTCGAGGCCAGCATGTTCCCGCGCCGCCCCGACTACCTGCTCAAGGTGCGCGGCATGAGCATGCGCGACGCCGGCATCATGGACGGCGACCTGCTCGCCGTGCAGAAGGCCAGCGACGCCAAGAACGGCCAGATCGTCGTCGCCCGCCTCGGCGACGAGGTCACGGTCAAGCGCTTCCGCCGCTCGCGCGGCGTCATCGAGCTGATCCCGGAGAACCCCGACTTCCAGACCATCGTCGTGCAGCCGGGCGAGGAGTACTTCGAACTCGAGGGCCTGGCCGTCGGCCTGATCCGCAACAACATGCTGATGTGAGATGAGCGCCGCGCCCACGATCAAGGCCCCGAAGGCGGCCACGGCGGCGGAGTGCCGCGAACTGGAGCAGTTGCCCAACATCGGCCCCGCGCTGGCCGCCGATCTGCGCCTGATCGGCATCCGCACACCGGCCGAGCTGCGCGGCAAGGATGCCTTCGTGCTCTACCAATCGCTGTGTGCCGCCACCGGTCAGCGGCAAGACCCGTGCGTGCTCGATACCTTCATGGCCGCCACCGACTTCATGCGCGGCGCCCCCGCCGCACCCTGGTGGAAGTACACGCCGCAGCGCAAGGCGCTGTTCGGTCACGTCTGAGCGCTTGCGCAGCGGCCCGCGCGCTCAACGTTGCGGCAGCAGCAGCAGCGTGTGTTCTGCCACCCCGCCCCACACCGGCACGTAGTCGACCTTCGCCCAGCGCTCGACGAAGCTGCCATACAGCGGCGACAGCGCCAGGCCTGACTGGCCGGTGGAGTGCATGAATCGTGACTGCGCCGGGTCGCCGAGGTCGTAGATCGCGCGCAGCGACGGGCCATGCTCGTCGAGGTAGAGCTCGCCGGTGCTGCTGTCGGGTTTCAGGGTCACGCGTGACACGTTCACCGTGTAGGTGTCGCCGCCCACCGGCGCGCGCAGTTCGAACCAGCGCGCCAGGAACTTCACCTTGCTGAACGGCCGGTGCTCGCTGCGCGCCTGGTGGGCGCGGTCCCAGCGCCAGGCCGCCATGTCCGGCCCCTGCGCCGCCTGCAGTTCGCTCAGCGCCTGCGTCAGCGCCGCCGCATTCTGCTGCGCACAGGTCTCGGCGGCGGGCGTCGTCTTGTTGTCACACCACCAGGCGTCGTCACGCTCCATCACGGCCTCGAGCGCCTCCCGATAGGCGCGTGCACTGCCGGCCCAGACCTTCTCGCCGGCCTCGTCGGCGAACAGTCCCTGCGCGAGGTGGCGCGCCCAGGCCCAGAAGATCAGTGGCGCGGCCTTGTCGCCGGCCATGCGGCCGTCGAAGCCGGCCAGCTCGCGCTGCGCCGCAGCCGCCAGCGGATGCTCGGACGCCGCCCGGCGCAGCACCGGCAGCAGGCGCACGGCGGCCAGCGAGAGCTCGTCGCGCTGCATGGCCTGCATGTCGGCCATCGAATGCTTCTGCTTCGCCGTCAGCATCTGCTCGATGCGCTGCATGCGATAGGGCAGCGCCCATTCGCTGGTGATGTAGTGCGGATAGTCGGGCCCGTGGATGCGCTGGTTGGCAGTGGCGATCCAGCCGCGCGCCGGGTCGGCCTCGCGCGGCGTGGCCGTCGGGTCGAGGTAGCCCGCCCAATCGAAGCGCGCCTCCCAGCCGGGTGACGGCACCTGGCCCTTCAGCTCGTTGTCGGGCTTGCGCAGCGGCACCCGGCCGGCCGACACCATGGCGATGCGGCCGCTGCGATCGGCCACCACCATGTTCTGCATCGGCGCGACGTGGCGGGCTGTGGCGCGGATGAACTCGTCGACCGAGCGCGCCTGCGTCATGTCGATGGTGGCCTCCAGCGTGCCGGGGTCCGGGTCCAGCGCCGTCCAGCGCATCGCGATGGCATAGGTCGGCGTTCCGGCCGGGCCGGTCAGCCCCTCGCCGGCGGCGCCGTCGGAGATCACCGGGCCGTGGCGCGTCGCGCGGACGGTCACGGCCACGTCCGGCCCGCCCTTGACCTTGATCGTTTCCGCGAAGGTCTCGAACTTCTCCCAGCCCTGCGGCGTCTGGTAGCGGCCCGGATCGCCCGGCTGGATGCGTTCGAGGTAGAGGTCCTGCACGTCCGGCCCGGTGTTGGTGAAGCCCCAGGCGATGTGATCGTTCTGGCCGAGCACCACGGCGGGCAGGCCCGGCATGGTGGCGCCGGCCACCTTGCCCTGCGGCGTCTCGATGCGCACGAAGTACCACAGCGCCGGCGCACTCAGCTTGAGGTGCGGGTCGTTGGCCAGCAGCGGCGCACCCGTGGTGGTGTGCGAGCCGGCGAGAACCCAGTTGTTCGAGCCGACACCCTCGATGCCGGATTCCGGCGCAGCGGCGAGCGCCTGGCTGCCCAGGCTGCCATCGACCTTCAGGCTTCGGAACAGCGCCGCATAGTCGGCCGTGACCAGCGGCTTGTCGCCCGGGTACGGCGGCAGCAGTTCGTTGATGCGAGACACCGGCAGGCGCAGCGCCAGGCGCATGCGCTGCAGCTCGGTGGCCCAGTTGCCGCCCAGGTCCCAGGCCATCATGATGGCCCAGGCCAGGCTGTCCTCCGGCGCCCAGCTCTCGGGCTGCAGGCCGAGGATGACGAACTCCGGCGGCCGCGCCTTCATCTCGCGCTGGACGAAGGCATTGATGCCGGCGCTGTAGGCCAGCAGGCCCGCGCGGGCGCGCGGCTCGATGCGCGCCCACTGTGCGGCGGCCGCCCGCCTGACGCCGAGCGCGCGCAGGAAGCGGTCGGTCTCGAGCGCCGGCGCGCCGAAGGCCTCGGCCAGGCGGCCAGCGCCGATGCGCTTGTGCGTTTCGAGTTGCCAGAGCCGGTCCTGGGCGTGCACGAAGCCGAGCGCGAAGGCGGCATCTTCCTGGCTCCCGGCACGGATCGTCGGAATGCCGAAGGCGTCCCGCTCGATGCGCACCTCGCCGCGCAGTCCCGACAGCGTCAGCGCGCCGTCCGTCTGCGGCAAGGCCCGCGCACGGTAGACGGCCCACGTTGCCGCCATCCCGGCCGCGAGCACGAGCACGGCCAGTCCCCCCCAACGCATCCATCGCATGAGCCTGTCTCCGTCCAGTCTTGTTCTGCGCCGCACAGCTTACGCGAGAGCGTGAAATAGCAGCGCTTTGCCGCGCTTCTCCTTGCGCCACGCGCGACCACCAGGGTCCACACTGATCGCATCCCCGCATGTCGACGGGAAGCTCACCCACCATGCACTCGCCCTCGCACGACCATCACCCGACCGGCAGCCGCACGCGGCCCGCCCGTCTGGAAGTCTGCCCGCCGCGGCGGGGTCGGTCGGGCATGGACTGGAAGACGCGCGTCAAGCAGTGGTTCACCGCCAGCTGGACCGGCGGCGACTCGCGGGATACCGTCGGCAGTGAAGCGTCGCGCGCGCTGGCCTCGGCCCGGCAGGACTTCTTCGCAGCCACGGCCGATCTCGAACTGCCGGCCGCCGAAGCGCTGCTCGACCGCATCGAGTTCGCGCGTTCGCTGCGCGAGCTGTGGCACCTGCGCGCCGAGGTGTTTGCCCTGGTGTCGCTGGAACTCAGCCAGCTCGAGGCCGACCGCCGGCTGGCCCGGCTCAACGCGCACTTCCCCTCGCGCTCCCCGCGCTCGGGTTTCGGCGCCCTGTCGCCGGCAAAGGGCATGTGGCCCTGAACTGAGGGCTGCGGCACGCGAGGCCGCTCGGCGCGAACTCAGCGCGAACTCAGCGCCAGCTTCACCCCCAGCCCGACGAACACCGCCCCCGCAGCCCGCTGCAGCCAGGGCCCGATCCGGCCGCCTGTGCCGCCGCGCTGCGACAGCCCCGCGGCCACGCCGCTGGCCGCCAGTGCGACGACCAGGTTCACGCCGGTCCCGCCCAGGTTGAACAGCGTGCCCAGCACCAGCAGCGCGATCGCCTGGCCCGGCGCGCCGGCGTCGATGAACTGCGGCAGGAAGGCGAGGAAGAACAGCGCGACCTTGGGGTTCAGCGCGTTGGTCAACGCGCCCTGCCAGAACGGATTGCCGGTGGGCGGTGGCTCGGCGGCCGGTGCGGCCGGTGCGGCCGGCGTCGGCGGCTCGGCGCGCCGCGCCAGCAGCATCTGCAGGCCGACCCACACCAGGTAGCCGGCGCCGGCCCACTTGACGACGCCGAAGGCCAGGTCCGACGCCGCGAGCAACGCCGACAGCCCCACGGCCGCCAGCAGCGTGTGGAACAGGCAACCCGCGCCGACGCCCAGCGCCGCCAGCAGCCCGGCACGCCGGCCGCGCGCCGCGGCCGTGCCGGCGACGAACAACATGTCCGGCCCCGGCGTGAGGTTCAGCAGCAGCGCGGCGCCGACGAACAGCGCCACGTCGTGGACCGGCAGCCCGAGGCTCAACTCAAGGCCCCGAGGAAGTCGCCCTTGCCCAGGCCCACGCCGTTGTGGCGCAGCAGCCCGTAGGCGGTGGTGACGTGGAAGTAGAAGTTCGGCTGCACGTAGTGCTTCAGGTAGAACTCGCCCTTGAGCACGATGTTGCCGTCGCGGCGCGGCACGACGATGTCCTTCTCTTCGGAGCCGTCGATCGCAGCGGCCGGCACGGAGCTGATGAAGTCAACGGTCTTGCGGATGCGTTCACGCAGGTCGGCCAGGCTGGTCTCGTTGTCGTCGAACTTCGGCGACTCGACGCCGGCCAGCCGCGCGACGCCGAACTTGGCCGCGTCGCAGGCGATCTGGATCTGCTTGGTGAAGGGCAGCATGTCCGGCGCCAGGCGCGCGGCCAGGTACACGGAGGTGTCGAACTTCTTCGCCTGGGCGTGCGCCTCGGCCTTGTCGAGCCACTGCAGCAGGTGACCGAGCATGCGGGTGAACACCGGCACGCTGGCCGAGTACATCGAGATCGACATGGAAAGCTCCGTGGAAGGCAGGAAGCCGAGGATGCTAGCGGGCCCGCGCCCGGCGTGCACAATCGGGCGGGACAGCCCTCCGCCCCTGCCGCCGTGAACATCATCATCCTCGACGACTACCAGGACGCCGTGCGCAAGCTGCCCTGCGCCGCCCTGCTGGACTCGCTCAATGCCAAGGTCTTCACCAACACCGTCAAGGGCATCGGCCAGTTGTCGATCCGGCTGAAGGATGCCGAGGTGCTGGTGCTGATCCGCGAACGCACCCACTTCCCGCGCCAGCTGCTCGAGAAGCTGCCGCGGCTGAAGCTGATCGCGCAGACCGGCCGGGTCGGCTCGCACATCGACCTCGAGACCTGCACGCGCCTGGGCATCGCGGTGGCCGAGGGCACCGGCTCGCCGGTGGCGCCGGCCGAGCTGACCTGGGCGCTGATCATGGCGGCGATGCGCCGGCTGCCGCAGTACATCGGCAACCTCAAGCACGGTGCCTGGCAGCAGTCGGGCCTGAAGGCGGCGTCGATGCCGGCCAACTTCGGCATCGGTCTGGTGCTCAAGGGCCGCACGCTGGGCATCTGGGGCTACGGCAAGATCGGCCAGATGGTCGCCGGCTACGGCCGCGCCTTCGGCATGACCGTGCAGGTGTGGGGCAGCGAAGGCTCGCGCCAGCGCGCCGTGGCCGACGGCCACAGCGCTGCCGAGAGCTGCGAGCAGTTCTTCGAGAGCAGCGACGTGCTGTCGCTGCACCTGCGGCTGGCCGACAACACGCGCGGCATCGTCAAGCTCGACGCACTCTCGCGCATGAAGCCCAACGCGCTGCTGGTCAACACCTCGCGTGCCGAACTGATCGAGGAAGGCGCGCTGGTCTCGGCGCTCAACCGGGGCCGCCCCGGCATGGCCGCCGTCGACGTGTTCGAGAGCGAGCCGATCCTGCAGGGCCACCCGCTGCTGCGGCTGGAGAACGCGGTGTGCACGCCGCACATCGGCTACGTCGAGCAGGACAGCTACGAGCTCTACTTCCGCGCGGCGTTCGAGAACGTCGTCAACTTCATCCAGCAGAAGCCGACGAACATCGTCAACCCGGAAGCGCTGCGCGTGATCCGATGAGCGGCGCTTCGCCCGCAGTCAGGTGGGCCTTGCTGAGCGGCAACTTCGTCATCGGCTGCGGCGTGATGGTGGTGGCCGGCACGCTCAACGACCTGGCGCGTTCGCTGCAGGTGTCGGTGGCGCTGGCCGGGCAGTTGATCGCCATCGGCGCGGTGGTGATGGGGCTGTGCGCACCGCTGCTGGCCAGCTGGGTGGCCGGCTTCGACCGGCGCCGCCTGCTGACCTTCGCACTGGCCTGGTACGCCGTCGGCCATGCCCTGTCCGCGCTGATGCCCGACTACGCTGCTCTCGCGCCGGTGCGCGCACTGTGCATGCTCGGCGCTGCGGTGTTCACGCCGCAGGCCGCCGCCGCGATCGGCCACATGACGGCGCCCGAGCAGCGCGGCCGCGCCATCACCTTCGTCTTCCTCGGCTGGTCGCTCGCCTCGGTGGCCGGCATGCCGATCGCCGCCTGGCTGGGCGAGACCTTCGGCTGGCGTGTGGCCTTCGGCGCGGTGGCGCTGCTCGCCGCCGCTGCCGCTGCCTGGGTCTACGCCGCGATGCCTGACGGCGTGAGACCGGCGGCGCTGTCGATCGCCGCCTGGCGCGAGGCCGTCACCCACCCGGTGCTGATGGCGATCGTCGCCGTCACCGCGCTGCAGAGTGCCGGGCAGTTCACGCTGTTCTCCTACATGGCGCCCTACTACCGGCAGGTGCTCGGCGCCTCGCCGGCGCAGATCAGTTTGCTGTTCGCCTGGTTCGGCCTGTTCGGGCTGATCGGCAACGTGCTGCTGACGCGGCACATCGACCGCTTCGGCGCGGCGCGCAGCGTGGCACTCGCGCTGGCGCTGATCACGCTGTCGCTGATCGCCTGGCCGCTGGCCACCGGGTTCGCCACCATGGCGATCGTGCTGGTGCCCTGGGCGCTGGGCTGCTTCTCGACCAACTCGGCGCAGCAGGCGCGGCTCGGCCTGGCCGCCCCCGTGCTGGCACCGGCACTGATGGCGCTGAACACCTCGGCGATCTACCTCGGCCAGGCCATCGGCGCAGCCAGCGGCGGCGTGCTGCTGGCGCAATCGGGCTACACGTGGCTGAGTGGTGTCGGCGTGCTGTGGATGGCGGCGGCGATCGCCCTCAGTGCCTGGGCCGCAGCACGCGCAGGCAGGCCCGCATGAGCGAAACGATCGCACCGCGCTCGAGCACCGAGTTGTTCCTCGCCTTCAACCGCCTGGCGCTGCAAGGCTTCGGCGGCGTGCTGGCGGTGGCACAGGTCGAGCTGGTCGAGCGGCGGCGCTGGCTGACGCGCGAAGAGTTCGTCGAGCTGCTATCGGCCAGCCAGGTGCTGCCGGGGCCGAACATCGTCAACCTGTCGCTGATGCTGGGGGACCGCTGGTTCGGCTGGCGCGGGGCGATCGCCGCGCTCGGCGGCCTGATCGTGGTGCCACTGGCCATCGTGATGGCGCTGACACTGGTCTACGAACGTTTCTCCTCGGTGCCGGCGGTGGCCGGCGCACTGCGCGGCATGGGGGCCGTGGCCGCGGGGCTGGTGATGGTCACCGCCTTCAAGCTGGTCGGCACCCTGCGCAAGAACCGCCTCGGGCCGGGATGGTGCCTGGCGGTCGCGGCAGCGATCTTCGGCGCGATCGCGCTGGCACGGCTGCCGCTGGCGGGGGTGATCGGGACGCTCGGGCCGGCGGCCTGCGCCCTGGCCTGGTGGAAGCTGCGACCATGAACGGCCTGTCCTTCGCCGATCTGCTGGCGCTGACCGGCCACTTCATGCTGCTCAGCCTGCTGGCGGTGGGCGGCGCGATCACCACCGCCTCCGACATGCACCGCTACGTCGTCACCGAGCAGGGCTGGATCAGCGACGCCCAGTTCACCAGCTCGATCGCCATCGCCCAGGCCGCGCCGGGGCCGAACGTGCTGTTCGTGGCCGTGATCGGCTGGAACGTGGCCGGCGCCGCCGGCGCACTGGCCACGCTGGTCGGCACCATGCTGCCGTCGACGCTGCTGGTGCTGGCGGTGTCGCGCTGGGCCGCGCGGCGCCGCGAAAGTCACGCTGTACGCGCCTTCACCACCGGCATGGCGCCGCTGACGCTCGGCCTGCTGCTGGCCACCGGCTGGGTGCTGGCCGAGCCCTTCGTGCGCGTACCCGAGCAGCGCTGGGGCGCGCTGGCGCTGATCGCGGTCACGCTCGCCGTGATGCTGCGCAGCAAGCTCAGCCCGATGTGGCTGGTCGCGCTCGGCGCGGTGGTCGGTGCGCTCGGCGGGATCTAGAACCCGCGCGTCAGGCCAGCGCCCGATCGAGCAGTTCGGGCAGGCCGTCGAGTTCCTCGGCCACCGAGGCGGGCAGGCCGTCCCAGCCGGAGTCGAGCGACTGCGGCACCAGCACGTCGGCGCCGCCATCGGCCGTGCGCCGCACCTGCACGCTCAGCGGCACGTCGGGCGCCGAGTCGGCCGACGCCATCAGCACCGGCGTGCCGCCGACGCTGGAGCCGAGCACGATCACCGAGCCCTGCGGGCCGATCCGCGCGATCACCTCGTGGCCGTGCGCCCGCACGGCCGCCTCGATGCGCTGCATCGTCTCCTGGACACCGTACGGACTGTGGCGAAGCACGCGCATCGAGCCGGCGAGGCGCTCGTCGTCGAGCACACCACGACCGGTGCAAAGCGAGGCCATCACGACCGCGAGACTGCCGGTCATCCAGAGTCGGAAGGGGGTGCGCAGCGTCTTCATGCACGCACCCTACGCGCCGCACGTGTCAGTCGCAAGGCTTGCGGCGCTGCATCATGTAAAGAATCGAAAGCCCGGCCCTGAGCCAGGTCAAGCACGGTCACGCGCTCACGATCTCGCGCTCACTTGGTACCGAAGATCTTGTCGCCGGCGTCACCCAGGCCGGGGATGATGTAGCCGAGCTCGTTGAGGTGGCTGTCGACTGCCGCCGTCCAGCAGCGCACGTCCGGATGAGCTTTCTGCAGCGCAGCAATGCCCTCCGGCGCAGCGACCAGCACCAGCGCGCGCACGTCCTTGCAGCCGCGGCTCTTCAGCAGGTCGATGGTGGCGATCATCGAGCCCGCGGTGGCCAGCATCGGGTCGACGATCAGCGCGGTGCGCTCGTCGAGGTGGCCGACGAACTTCTCGAAGTAGTGCTCGGGCTGCAGCGTCTCGTGGTTGCGCGACAGGCCGACCACGCTGACCTTCGCGCTCGGGATCATGTCGAGCACGCCGTCGAGCATGCCCAGGCCGGCGCGCAGGATGGGCACCACGGTGACCTTGCGGCCCGCGATGCGTTGCACCTCGGTGGGGCCGCTCCAGCAATCGATGGTGGCGGCCTCGAGCGGGAAGTCGGCGGTGGCCTCGTAGGCGAGCAGGCGCGCCAGCTCGTGGGTGAGCTCGCGGAACTTCTTGGTCGAGATGTCGGCCTCGCGCAGCAGGCCGACCTTGTGCTTGACGAGCGGATGGCGGACGTCGATGACGGGCATGGCGTGAAGGGTGTTCGGGCGATGGCGGCAGTCTAGCGGCCGCCGCGGGTCAATCGAAGAGGCGCGG
>NZ_CALRZC010000082.1:0-31651 GCF_943372545.1 Variovorax sp. YR752
CAGGGGCGGGACCTGCACGAGGGCCTGAGTGAAGCGGCGCAGCAGGCCAAGGCGCATGAGGCCGGCGACCAGGACGAGGTGACCAAGAGCCTGAAGGCGCAGAACGATGCGATCAAGGGCTCGGGCAGCGGCAACAAGGCCGAGGGCGAATTCCCCGAACTCAACGAGCCGCATGTGGTGCTGGCCAGTCCTGCGGGGATCGAGGCCACCACGGGGGGCTCGATGCACTTGGTGAGCACCGAGCACCATGCGATCACCAGCGGGGCGCACACCAGCATTGCAGCGGGCAAGAGCTTGCTGGTCAGCGCCAAGGAAGCGGTGCGCATCGCCGCTTTCGAGAAAGGCATTCGCCTGGTGGCGGCAGCGGCGGACATCGACATCACGGCACTCAAGAGTTGCATCAATGTCATCGCCAAGCTCGACATCAAGATGGAGGCCAATCGCATCACCATCACCGCCAAGGAAGAGGTGCTGGTCAATGGCGGAACCAGCTACACACGCTGGAACGCGAGTGGCATCGAGAGCGGCACCAACGGCATCTGGCGCGAGCATGCGGCCGTGCACAGCCTGGTCGGCCCCAACAGCAAGGGGTCGCCCAAGCTGCCGGAGCCGACCCAACTGCCGAAAGGGCAACTGGATCTGCACAACCACTACATCAAGAGCGATGGCACGCCGCGACAGGCCGTGAAGCAGGGCGAGTACACCGTGGTGGATTCGGAGGGCGGCACCCACAGCGGCAACCTCGATGCCAAAGGTTTTGCGACGGTGTCCGGCTTGCCGATCGGCGGCGCCAAGATCACCTTCGGTCCGGATCCGCGCGATCCCTGGGACGAGGGCAGTTACTTCGGGCCGCCGCACGAATGGCCGCCCAAGCCGCTGGACGAGAAAGCGACGACGAGCGGCGCTGCAGGCGATGCGGGCGCCTTGCCTGCAGCGAGCTTGCTGTCGGCCAAGGGTGTTCTCGGCGGCGCCAAGGGCGCGTTGGGGCAGATCGGCCAAGTGGCCGGAACGACGCAACAAGCCGTTGCTGCCGTCCAGGCCGTGCAGCAAGGCGGCGCGCAGGCACTGCTGGGACAAGCCGGGCAGATCGCCTCTGGCGCAGCGACCCAAGCCATTGGAAAGGCTGTGAGCGGCGCGCTCGGCCCGATGGGTGCGCCTGCAGCATGCGTGGCCGGCAGCGTGATTGCCGGCGGCATGAATGGCGGGCTGGGGGGCGCAACTGCCGCGGCGCAGAACAGCATGAGCGGTGCGGTGGCGTCGGTCGTCCCCAAGCTGCCTGGCGCATTGCCCAGCCTGCCGACCTTGGGCAGCGTGAACACCGCAACAGCCATGACAGGCAGAACACCCGGCTTCGCGGGTTGACGGCGGCGCAGGCCCGCCGGTTGCGAGGGCCTGAAGAGAACAAATCAGATCGAGGAAGCAAAAAAAATGGCAACGCAGGGACCGCAGGAAACCAAGCCGCGCGAAAAGCAGACCGCGGTCGCGCCGCTCAACGCCATCGCACCGCAGGACATCGGTGCCGGTGCGGCGCGTTTCGACAAGTGGTTGCGCGACATCAGCAACGACTACGTCACGCTGGAGCGCTTGAGCACGGTGGCCGGCAGCTTGCCTGTCATCGGCAACATCATGGCGTTGATCGACGTGATCATGGACATCGTCCTGATCAGCGGACGATTCATCAAGAAAGAGGCCGTTGATTTTCTTGCGTGGGTCAACCTGGGCATCAACCTGATCGGTGTCATCCCCGCGCCGCCGAGCATGGCGGCTGCCCGCATGAGCCTGCGCCCGGCACTGCATCTCGTCAAACAGCAGCTCAAGCACAGCGCCTCCAACATCGGCGACGCGTTGATCTCCGTGTTGGTGATGCACCTCAACGACAAGATCGCCGGCGAGATCGAGAAGTTTGTCGACGGGGCAATGAGCAAGCTCTCGGGCATCCTGAACAACTGCGCGGACAAGGCCGACGGCGTTGTCGACGACCTCATCAGCGTGTTGCGTCGCTGCACCGGCGGCGAAGACCTGTTCAAGATCGCGGGACCCAAGCCCGAGAGGAACACCTACAACCCCAAGAAGGAGAGCATGTGGAACCGCATGCTCGCCGCCGCGGACCGCTATGCCAAACAGGCGGCCAACTACGCCGTCAAGGTGGCGGCCGCACGCCTGCCCGACAAGGCCAAGGCGGTGGTCAACATCGTCATCAGCAGCCTGACCGACTTCAAGGGCGCGCTGCGAGCCAAGTTGATGGCGCTGGCCAGTGCCGAGACCGAGCGCTCGATCATGTGGCTGCTCAAGCGCCTGTTTGCCGCCGTCAAGAAATTCAAGGCCAAGCGTGCCGCTGTCGTGCCGCCCACCAAGGGCACCCAGGCGCAGGCCACCAGGCCGGGTCACGAACTCGGCGCCGTGAACACCCAGGCTGGCGCCACTGGCAGCGGCAACTGTTGCAAGCAGGGGGCCGCCAAGGCCAAGACCCGCAAGTCCATCAGCTTCGCCACAGGCAGCGAGAGCTTCACCCACACGGATTTCGTGTTGTCGGCCACGCTGCCCATCGAATGGAGCCGCACCTACAGCAGCGACCTCGAAGCCTATGACCAGGGCAGCTTTGGCGCGCGCTGGCTGATCCCGTACACGACGCGCATCGACGTTGTCGAATCCAAGGGCCGACGCGCGCTGGCCTACCGTGCCGCCGATGGTCGCAGCCACGACATCCCCTGGCTGGCCGTCGGCCAAAGTCATCGCAACGCCATCGAGGAATTCACTGCCACGCGTGTGACCGACACGCTGCTGGTGCTCGACTTCGGCAAGCCGCTGCCTGCTGGTGAACCGGCCGACTGGCGCGAGAGCTACGAACTCGTCGACACGGTCAGCAGCAAAGCCGCCACCCAAGGCAAGCAGCACTTCCGTCTGGTGGCGCAACATGCCAAGGACGGCGCCGCGATCGGCCTGCGCTACGACCATGCATTGCCTTCCGGCGAGCAGGTGCTGAGCGATGTCGTCAGCAAGCAGGGCGACGTCACGCTCGCGCATGTCGGCATTCGGCCACATGCGATCTCCGGGCGCATCGAATCCGTCTGGGAACTGAAAGACGGGCAGGTCGTTCGTCAACTCGCCGGCTACACGCACGACGAGGCCGGCGATCTGGTCGCGGCGCAGGACGAGAACGGCGCCGCCTGGGCCTACCGGTACAGCCACCATCTCGTCACCCGCTACACCGACCGCACTGGCCGCGGCATGAACCTGGCCTACGACGGCACCGGAGCCCAGGCCAAGGCGATTCGTGAATGGGCGGACGACGGCAGCTTCGACACCCGCCTGGAGTGGGACGAGAACATCCGCCTGACCTATGTGACCGATGCGTTGGGCCAGGAAACGTGGATCTACTACGACATCCTCGGCTACACCTACCGCGTCATCCACCCGGACGAGAACGAGGAATGGTTCTTCCGCGACGACGCCAAGAACATCACCCGCCATGTGCACGCCGACGGCACGACCGACGACTACGTCTACGACGACGCCGGCAACCTGCAGACCCACACCCAGGCCGATGGCAGCCAGGTCCACTTCGAGTACGACAAGCTCAGCCGCCTGACCGGCGTGCGCGATGCCGAAGGCGGCGCCTGGCGGCGCGACTACAACCCGCAGGGTCACCTCACCGAGGAAACCGACCCGCTCGGCCACAAGACCCAGTACGCCTACGACAAGGCCGGGCGACCGGTGCAGATCACCGACGCCAAGGGCGGTGTCAAGAAGCTCGCCTACACCCCGACGGGCGAACTCGCCAGCTACACCGACTGCTCGGGCAAGACGACCACCTGGACCTACGACCCTCAAGGCCGACTCGCCCAAAGCACCGACGCCGCCGGCCAGGTCACCAGGTACCGCTACACCGCGCTCGACGAGCAAACGCTGACGGCGGCCCAGGCGGGCGCCAATCACCCCGGCCAGCTCGAAGAAGTGATCCACCCCGATCAGACCAGCGAGCGCCTGGCCCATGACGCCGAAGGCCGCCTGCTGACGCACACCGACGCCCTGGCGCGCAGCACCCACTATCGCTACGCCGACGCGGGACTCATCGCCGGGCGCACGGACGCTGCGGGTCATACGCTGAGCTACCAATGGGACAAACTGGGGCGCCTCACTCGGCTCGACAACGAGAACCGCAGCCACTACCAATTCAAGTACGACCCCGTCGGTCGCCTGCTCGAAGAAACCGGCTTCGACGGCAAGGTGACCCAGTACCGCTACGAAGAAACCAGCGGCGTGCTCACTGAAGTGGCAGAAGCAGGGCAGGTCACCCGACTCGCCTTCGACCCCTTGGGTCGACTGGTCGAACGCGAAGCCGCCGCCCAAGCCGAAACCTTCGCCTACGACGGCAACGGCCGCCTCGTCGAAGCCCGGAACCGGGACGCCAAGCTCCAGTGGTTCTACGACCCCGCCGGCAACCTCACCCGAGAGCACCACGCCGACCTCGCCAAGGGGCACACCGCCATCTGGCAGCACCGCTACAACGAACTCAACCAGAGAGTCGGCAGTACCCGCCCCGACGGTCACACCCAGGAGTGGCTCACCTACGGCAGCGGCCATGTGCACGGCCTGCTGCTGGACGGCCAGGACATCCTGAGCCTGGAGCGCGACGACCTTCATCGCGAAGTCGGCCGCCAGCAGCACAACGGCCTGGCCCAGACGCAAACCTACGACCCTGCCGGGCGATTGCTCGAGCAGCAGATCACCCACACGAAACCGGCTCCCGGTACCACAGGCGCCGCCGCCGTCGGTATCCGTCGCAGCTACCGCTACGACAAAGCCGGTCAACTCACCGGCATCGGCGACAGCCGGCGCGGGCGCCTGGACTACCGCTACGACCCGGTCGGGAGATTGCTCGAAGCCCAGAGCCAACTGGGCAAGGAAGTGTTCGCCTTCGACCCCGCCGGCAACATCGCCGACCCGGTGCAGAAGGAGCTCGGCACGGCAGCGCTCGCGCGCGAACAGCGCGTGGCCCCCGGCAAGCTGCTGGACAACCTGCTCAAAGAGTACGCCGGCACGCGCTATAAGTACGACGAACACGGCAACCTCATCGAGCGCACGAAGAACGGGCAGAAGACCCTCTTCAGCTGGGACGGCTTCAACCGCATGGTCAGCGCAAAGAGCGAGGAGGGCACCACGACCTTCCGCTACGACCCGATGGGCCGGCGCATTGCCAAGGCCAGCGGAGCGAGAGAGACCCTCTTTGGTTGGGACGGCGACACCATCGCCTACGAAAGCGCAACACCGCTGGACCCCAGGGCCCGGGAGCAGGCGCACACCGTGCACTACGTCCACGAGAAGGACAGCTTCGTGCCGCTGGTGCAGGTGCGCAGACAGCGCTCCCTTCAGCTGAGCCCCACCACCGACGTGAAGGCGCTGATGCAGGCCAACGGCGGGGCCTACGACATCGAGCAGGACCCGCTATGGAACGGGCAGGGGCTGCAGCAAGCCAGCGCCGAGCCGTTCAGGCCTGAAGAAATCGCTTTCTACCAGTGCGACCACCTGGGCACGCCACAGGAGTTGACCGACTCGGAAGGCCAGGTGTGTTGGAGTGTGAGCTACAAGGCTTGGGGGGAAGCCAAGGAGGTTATCTCCGAAGCGGCCAAGCAGGCGGGCATTGCGAACCCCATCCGGTTTCAGGGTCAGTACTTCGATGAAGAAACTCGACTGCACTACAACCGGTACCGGTACTACGATCCGCATTCAGGGCGATTTGCGAGCAGTGATCCTATTGGGCTATTGGGGGGATTTAATAATCACGCCTACGCTGCCAATCCAATTGAATGGGTTGACCCATTTGGCTTGGTCAACTTGAGGCCGACAGATCCGGCTCGAGGCTCATTGACGACCGTCCAGACACGTTGCTGGTACTTGAGAGAAGAGTCCAGAATTGATGCTCAACTCGGTTGTTGCAAATCTCCCAAAGAAAGGGCGAGATTGGCTCATAAATTGAGAAATGAAGCAAGAATACGCGCTCGTCTTCTGGCCAATGATCCGAAGATGGGGGTCGGTTTGTATATCGGAGGGGAGGCGTCGGCAACGGGTAAGGCAGAGCCGATGCTTAAGTGGAAAGATGCAGTTGCCAAGGCGCAGGCACGCGGCGCAACGGGAAATGATATCTACAAAAGTATTGAGGAGTCCTCTCAGAAATCCAGGGCCTCAGTAAATAAGGTGTTATCTGGTGTGGATTGTGAAAAAGAATTGAGAGGTCTGTGATGAGGAAATTCCATGAACTCACGACTCAGGAAATCGAAAAATCGATCGGCCGGTTGAAGAATGAAGGTCTTCTTCTTGAGGAGACGGTTTTTATTGCGGAGGCAGATGTGTTGCGTTGTCGATTTTTGGGGAGACGTGTCAATATCAAGATTGATCTTGCGTATGGTGCGGAGATCGATCCGGTTGATTCGTTTTCCAGCAAGGAAGTCGATGAAATTTCAAGCTTAATACTGACGAGGTTGTGATTTTAAATTTCGAATGGCTGTTGGGGAGATCTGAGATTCTGTATGGTATTCGATTTGAAGAATTTCAAAGTTCTGTTTTGCCAATTGAAATTTCCGTCTTGTTATATCGAAAGGGCGAGGGGTTAAATGGTCAGGATATTGGTTCATCTTCATGCAAGCGACATCCCGAGCAGTGTTGAGTTTTATGAAAAGTTCGGATTTACCCTTGCTGGTGATGATGTTGATGGATCTGGAGTCAGATTCGCAAGAATGGCTCACAGCGCCGCACCGTTTTTGGTCCTGAATTTTCGCGACAACAGCTGTTTGCTTGGCGCCTACAAAGAGGTCGATGGCACGGACCTTCCCGTGGTGGCATTCGGTTTAATTTCTTCTTGGGATGAAGATTTCTTTGGCTGGCAGAATTTGATATTCGAGAGCTTCAGTGATCTTGTTGTCAAGCACGTTTCTCAGCCCTATGGAGAATGGATTTATTTGAAAGATCCTGCTGGAAATAACATCTTGTTTTCCAATTCTGATTTTTATTGAGATCCAACGCGCACTGATGCGTTGCCACCCATGAGCCAAAGCCCATGCCCTCCCAAATAATCATCCAAAACCACAACCTCTGGCGCAAAGGCGCCGGTGGTGCCCCCGCAGGTCTTGCTGGCATGGCCGACAGCTATGCCTATGCCGGCCTGGACCTGAACCTTGCCCAGTTCGCCACCACCGTCTTCACCGGTACCAGCTTTGCTGCGTGTACGTTCAAGCAGGCCGGCTGGACTGGATGCCAGTTCACAGGCTGCACCTTCACCGCGTGCGATTTCGAGGGCATTTCCATCTCTGGGTGCATGTTCTCCAACTGCACCTTCTCGCAGTCGCGGCTCCAGCAAAGTCGGCTCAGCGCCTGTCAGTTCAACAACTGCCAGTGGAACGGCTTGAATTTCGATGGGGGTCACTGGTCCGATGTCGCCGTGCTTGGATGCACCGGCACCACTGTTCAGGCCGATGGCCTGCGCGGAGAACATGTGGACTTCACTGGCAGCTACTTCGAGCACTTGGAGATGCGCAACGCGCAAATCAATTGAGTTCGACAGGCGGCGCGATCTTTCGGAGCATCCATGCCAAGAGGCACCCCCAACCCCAATCCCATGTATGGAATCTACGGCTATGACGACTACTGGAGCGTCGATATTCGCCGCAACAAGGTGCGCATGGTCAAGGCGTTCTACTTCAACACCCATGGCGGCCGCGAGGGCGCGTTGGCGCATGCCCAAGCCCATCGGGATCAATTCGTGCGCGAACACTTGCCGGTCTTGAAGCGCGAGATCGCCCAGCGCGTGCGGCGTGACAACAAGAGCGGTGTGGCGGGGGTGTATTTCCGCGAGGAGGCGGGCGGGAAAAATCCGATGTGGATCGCGATGACCAGAGTCAGCCCGGAGAAATCGGTCAGCAAGGCTTTTTCGGTCGGGCGGTATGGCCCGCGCGCGCGGGAACTGGCGATTGCCGAACGACAAAAGCAACTCGAGCAGATGACGGGGTATGCCTCGCGTCATCCGGCGGATGGATCGACATCAGCTTTGATCACCAAGCACCCACCGAGTCCGACTGCGACCGCTTCATGCTGATCGCGGTGGGCCGGCAGGGCCTCCATTTCGTCGATTTCCGTCACACACCGTTTCACTTCTCCAGTGCTTCGTGTGCACCAGTTCACAGAGGGAAACCCGCTTGTTGACCGGTGTAAACTGCCCGGTTTTCTCCCTCTCTCGCGGTATGGTGCAAGTGTCACGGCGCACAGGCTTCACCGGCTCGGCGCTCACTCGCTTGCTCGCTCAATTGAGCGACACCGACGTTCCCGAATCCAGGCAAGCCCTCGCGGATCGTTTGAGTCAATGGTTCAGTTGGACCGATGCCATCTCCTTGTCAGCAGCTTTGGATTCCGATCTGGGCGTCGCCGTGTCCGGCGTCCGGGCGTCCGAGGGTGCCGAGGAGGCGCAGGAGTGCGCGCGCCTGAAGGCCGTGCTGGCCAAGGCCAATGCCGACGGCGGCGTAGCCTCGGTGCTGCCGGGCGCGAACGACGACTTTCCGCCGTACCGCCGCCGCTACTTCACGCGGCAACAGGCCATGGAAACCGCCATCGAGCCGCTGCGGGCGCGCCTGCGGGCCCGGCTCGCGACCCGTTCGCCCGAGCTGGCCCGGCTCGCCGCGGTCGATGCCATCCTGGAACAGGTGGTGGGCGCCCGCGAACGCAGCCTGCTGGCGAGCGTGCCGGCGCTGCTGGAGAAACACTTCAAGCGCTTGCGTGAGGCCGCCCAGGCCACCCAAGACGCCAACCCTGACATCCCCCAGCCGCCACCGACCGCCGCCGGCGGCTGGCTGAACGTGTTCGGCCGCGACATGCAAAGCGTGCTGCGGGCCGAGCTGGACATTCGCATGCAACCGGTCGAAGGCCTGCTCGAAGCCCTTCGCGATCGCTAGCCTGCAGCCCCCCAAGAGACAAGACAACAAGCTTCCATGAACAGATTTTTCCATTACGCCGTCTTCCTCGTGGGCCTGGCCGTCGTGTGCTGGGTCGGTGCCAGCTACGTGGGCCACAACCCGCTGGCCTTGGTGATCACGGCGCTGATCGGCGCGTTCTACCTGATGGGCGCGCTGGAGCTGCACCGCTTCCACCAGGCCACCGGCACGCTGTCGCGCGCGGTGAACGACCTGTCGGCGCCGCTGAGGAGCCTCGGCGATTGGCTCGCGGGCCTGCACCCCTCGCTGCGCAATGCGGTGCGCCTGCGCATCGAGGGCGAGCGCGTCGGCCTGCCGGGCCCGGCGCTCACGCCGTACCTTGCGGGCCTGCTGGTGCTGCTGGGCATGCTGGGCACCTTCCTGGGCATGGTGGTCACGCTCAACGGCACGGGGCTGGCGCTCGAAAGCGCGACCGACGTGCAGGCCATCCGCAACTCGCTGTCGGCGCCCGTGCGCGGCCTGGGACTGGCCTTCGGCACCTCGGTGGCGGGCGTGGCCGCATCGGCCATGCTGGGCTTGGCCTCGGCGCTGTGCCGCCGTGAACGCCTGCTGGCCGGGCAGGCGCTCGACACGCAGATCGCGACCTCGTTGCGCGGCCATTCGCTGGCGCACCGCCGCGAAGAGTCGTTCAAGCTCATGCAGCAGCAGGCCCACGCGATGCCCGCGCTGGTCGACCAGCTGCAAGCCATGGTGGCCGCGATGGACCGCCAGAGCCAGTCGCTCAACGAACGCCTCGTCGCCAGCCAGGACAACTTCCACCAGAAGACCGAAGCCGCCTACACGGGGCTCGCCGCATCGGTCGATCGTTCGCTCAAAGACAGCCTGGCCGACAGCGCCCGCATCGCCGGCGAAACGATCCAGCCCGTGGCGAAGGTGATGCCCGAGCTGGTCGGCCAGCTGCAAACCATGATGGCCGCGATGGAGCGCCAGACCCAGACGCAGAACGACCGCCTCGTCGCCAGCCAGGACACCTTCCATCAGAAGACCGAGGCCGCCTACACGGGGCTCGCCGCATCGGTCGATCGCTCGCTGAAAGACAGCCTGGCCGACAGCGCCCGCATCGCCGGCGAAACCATCCAGCCCGTGGCGAAGGTGATGCCCGAACTGGTCGGCCAGCTGCAGACGATGATGGCCGCGCTGGAGCGTCAGACCCAGTCGCAGAACGACCGCCTCGTCGCCAGTCAGGACAGCTTCCACGAGAAGGCCGAAGCCGCGTACAGCGGGCTGGCCGCATCGGTCGATCGTTCGCTGAAGGACAGCCTCACCGACACCGCCCGCATCGCCGGCGCAACGATCCAGCCCGTGGTCGAAGCGGCCATGCTCGGCATCGCGCGCGAAGCAGCGTCGTTGCAGGGCGGCATGGCGCAGGCCGTCGAACGGCAACTCGAAGGCCTTACGGGCCGCTTCGAGGCCTCGACCGCCGGCGTCGCCGACACCTGGAAGGCCGCGCTGGCCGAACACGAGCGCGCGAGCGGGGCGCTGTCGAGCGACCTGCGCGGCACGCTCGAACGCTTTGCCGAGACCTTCGAGCAGCGCTCGGCCGCGCTGGTCGACGGCGTGTCCGCCCGCCTCGAAAGCACCGTGGGCAGCGTGTCCGATACCTGGGGCAGCGCGCTTGCGCAGCACCAGCGCGTCAGCGAAAAACTGTCGGGCGATTCGCACCAGGCACTTGCCGCTGCGGCCGCCACCTTCGAACAGCATTCGGCGTCGCTGCTGCGCACCGTGGGCGAAGCGCACACCAGCCTGCAGACCGAACTGGCCGCGCGCGATGCGCAGCGCCTGTCGGCCTGGAGCCAGTCGCTCGAAGCCATGGCCGCGTCGCTGCAGAAGGAATGGCAGCAGGCCGGCGCGCACACGCTGAGCCAGCAGCAGCAACTGAGCGACACGCTGGCGCAGGCCGCGCGCGACGTGTCGGCGCAGGCCGAGGCCCACGCCAAGCAGACCGTCGCCGAAGTCGCGCAGCTGCTGCAGGCCGCGTCGGACGCGCCCCGCGCCGCCGCGTCGCTGCTCGACACCGTGCGCGAGGCGCATGCCAACCTGCAGACCGAACTCGCCACGCGCGATGCGCAACGCCTCGCGGCCTGGAGCGGGTCGCTCGAGACCATGGCCGCATCGCTGCAGAAGGAATGGCAGCAGGCCGGCGCGCACAGCCTGAGCCAGCAGCAACAGATGATCGAGACGCTCGCGCAGACCGTGCGCGACATGTCGGCGCAGGCCGAGGCCAATGCCAAGCAGACCGTCGCCGAAGTCGCGCAGCTGCTGCAGGTGGCCGCCGAAGCACCGAAGGCCGCGGCCGACGTGATCGCCGAGCTGCGCCAGAAGCTCTCTGACGGCATGGCGCGCGACAACGACATGCTCGAAGAGCGCAGCCGCATCCTCGGCACGCTCGAGACCTTGCTGGGCGCGGTGAACCACGCCTCGACCGAACAGCGCAGCGCCATCGATGCGCTCGTCACGGCCTCGGCCGACATGATGGAGCGCGTGGGCAGCAGCTTCACCGAGAAGGTCGAGAGCGAGACCGAGAAGATGGCCGGCATCGCCGCGCAGATCACCGGCGGCGCGGTCGAGGTGGCGAGCCTGGGCGAGGCCTTCGGCTTTGCCGTGCAGCGCTTCGGCGAGTCGAACGACAAGCTGGTGGCGCACCTGCAGCGCATCGAAGGCGCGCTCGGCAAGTCGCTGGCACGCAGTGACGAGCAGCTGGCCTACTACGTGGCGCAGGCGCGCGAGGTGATCGACCTGAGCATCATGTCGCAGAAGCAGATCGTCGAAGACCTGCAGCAGTTCGCAAGCCGCCAGACCGCTGTGGGCAGCGAGGCCTGAGATGGTGCGCGACGAGATCGACCTCGACGCCGGCCTGGAGCCGACCGTCCCCGTGTGGGCGGTGTTCGGCGACCTGATGGCGGGCATGCTGGGCGCGTTCGTGCTGATCCTGGTGTGCGTGCTCGGCATGCAGCTGGATCTGGCGAGCCGCCTCGAAACCGAGGTGCAGCAACGCCGCGCCGAATCGCAGCGTCGCGAGGCACTCGAACAGGCGCTGGCCGGCCCGCTCGCCGCGGGCCGCGTGACGCTCAACAACGGCCGCATCGGCATCAGCGGCAGCGTGCTGTTCGCCTTCAACTCCGCCGACCTGCAACCCGGTGGCCGGCAACTGCTGAAAAGCCTGGCGGGCCCGCTGGGCGCCTACCTGAAGACGCGCGACGAGATCCTGATGGTGAGCGGCTTCACCGACGACAGGCAGATGCGCGACGGCGCACGTATGTTCGCCGACAACTGGGAGCTGTCGGCCCAGCGCGCGCTCACCGTAACGCGCGCGCTGATCGAAGAGGGCGTGCCCTCGTCGTCGGTGTTCGCTGCCGCGTTCGGCGCCGAGCAGGCCGTGGCCTCGAATGGCGATGCTGAAGGCCGCGCGAAGAACCGGCGCGTGGAGATGGCGCCGACGCCCCGGCCCAAGAACACACCCGACGCTGCGAAGCCCCGTGAGTAACGACACGGCGCCCGACGATCAGGTCGACGCCGTCGCGGCGCTCGACGCCTGGCGCGCGCGCGGCGACGACCGTTTCGACCCGGTGCGCTTCCGCTTCATCGAGGCGATGGCGCAGCGCGCGGCGGCACACGAGGGCGAGGCGCGTCGCTTGCTGGATGCACGGCTGGCCAGCCTCATGGGAACCTACCGCGCCGATCTGGAGAAGGTCGCACCGGAGGCTGAAGCGCCGGCAGAGGCGCCGCTGCACACCGCGCTCGCGGAGCTGATGATGCACATCGCTCAACTCGCGCCGCTGCCGCCCCCGCCCGACGCCGCATCGACGGACGGCGATGCCGTGCCCAGTCTGTCGACCGCGCCCGAGCTCAAGACGCTGAGCTATTTCCGCAGCACCTGGTCCAAGCTCGCCGCCGACCAGCGCGTGACGCAATCGCTCGCCAAGGTGCCGAAGAACGCCGGTCCGCTCAACACGCACCACCTCGTGCAGCGCGCGCTCACGCTGATGCGCGACCTCTCGCCGCAGTACCTGCAGCGCTTCATGGCACACGTCGATGCGTTGTTGTGGATCGAGCAGGTGAACGCCGCCGCCGAGGCCGCGCGCGTGGCGCGCACCGAGAGCCCGCGCAAGAGTTCACGCAGCCGCGCCGGTTGACGGCCGCTCAGCGCGGCCAGAGCCACCAGGCCAGGCCGGCCGTGACCAGCACCCAGATGCCGATGACCAGGGCCATGCCGACCTGGCTCGTCGGCCGGCTGCCCGTGCGCACCATCCAGTCTTCGGCGCGCTCACGGCTGCGCACGATGACCTCGGGCGGCAGCAGCCGCACCGCGAGCCAGATCAGCGCGGGCAGCAGCAACACGTCGTCGAGGTAGCCGAGCACCGGGATGAAGTCGGGAATCAGGTCGATGGGGCTCAGCGCGTAGGCCACGGTGAACCAGCACAGCGCCTTCGGCAGCCACGGTGTGGCGGGGTCGCGGCAGGCGAACCAGAGGGTGACGGCGTCGCGCTTGATGCGGCGCGCCCAGTCCCGGAGATTCATGGTGAACACGAAGCCATCAACCCGCGCTGCGCGGCCCGAACATGATGATGCCCATGCCGATGAAGCACACGGCCACGCCGACCCAGTCGCTGGTCGAGGGCGTCACCTTGTCCACCGCCCAGAGCCACAGGATGGCCACGCCGATGTAGACCCCGCCATAGGCCGCATACACGCGGCCGGCGGCGGTCGGATGCAGCGAGAGCAGCCACGCGAAGAGCGCCAGGCTCAGCGCCGCGGGCACCAGCAGCCAGGCCGACCGGTCCTGCTTGAGCCACAGGTAAGGCAGGTAGCAGCCGACGATTTCCGCGAGCGCGGTCGCGACGAAGAGTCCGAGGGTCTTGAGCAGGTCCATGGCCGCCATTGTGGCGGTGGCCTGTCGATCTCAGGGCTGTCGTCCGGGCCCCGTGCCCGGGCGCGATGACGGCTCCCACACGTCGGGCGTGGTGGCGACCAGCGACTTGAAGTCTTTCCACGGCCGCGCGCCCGGCACGGAGCGCCCGCCGACGATCACCACCTTGGCGTAGGCCACCATGCGCTCGCGCAGGTAGCGGCGTTCGGACTCGGGCCAGGTCTCGATGGCGTGCGGGCCGCGCGACAGCACGATCTCCTTCACGCCGCGGATGCGGTTGTAGGCGGCCACGGTGCCCTCGAGCGATTCGGCGCGGTCCCACAGGCCCTTGCCGAAGAAGGCGGCGGGCCAGCGGTCCATGCCCGCGAGTGTGGCGGAGTTCGGATAGAAAAGGATGTGATGGTCCGCCGCCATGCCGCCCAAAAACAGGTTGCGGTCGGCCAGGTCGGGCGCATCGGGCAGGTAGCCCGCGCCGCTCGCGAACGACGACAGCAATATGGCCCCGCGGATGTTGCGCCAGCCGCGCGCCGGCGTGCAGTTCGGCACGGGCATGTCGAAGCTGCAGCCGGCCACGTAGTTGCGCGTGAGCGCCCAGGCGGTCGACATCGAGCCGCGCGAGTAGCCGCCGAGCACCAGCGGAATCTCGCTGGCCTTCTGGCCCGCGAGCAGGCGCCCGCGCGCGGCGTTGCCTTCGAGCAGCTGGCCCGAGGGCGTGAGCAGCCGCAGGCCCTGGCCGTGTTCGAGCTGCGTGAGCACGCGGAACACGTCTTCGCCTTGCTCCAGCGTGTTGGTGTCACTCACGCCGCCCGACAAACCTTCGCCGCGCCGGTCGTAGGCCAGCACGTCGAAGCCGGCCTGGTTCAGCGCGTGCAGGTTCTCGCGCCACCAGCGCTGGCCCATGGCCTCGGTGGTGCCGTTGGGGAAAGACACCGGCACGGCCTTGCCGCTGGCGGCGTCGATGCGGTAAGCCACTTCGTCCGGATGCTGGATGGCCGTGAGTTGGCCGCCGCCGCCCGCGGCCATGACTGCGAGGGCGCGCACCTTGCGGCCGTGGCCGTCGTCCACGCCCGCGCCTTCGAGGTACCAGCCGCGCAGCTTGATCGGGTCGGCGAGCTTCAGGTCGAGCCGCTCGAAGGTGTCGCGCGGCACGGTGAACTCGACGATGTGGGTGCGCGCGTCGGCCTCGGCAATGCTTTCGCGGTAGGGCGCCTTCGCGAAGAAGGCGGGGCGACGGATCTGTTGGAGGTCGACCTTGGGGCTGTCGGCATCGATGCGTCCGGCCGGATCGACCGCGCCGGTCACGCGCGTGGCGCGTGCCTTGTTGGGCGGCAGCCAGCGCTGCATCTGCGCGTTCACGCGCGCGAAGCAGTCCGGCTCGGCCTTGCAGGTGCGCCAGCGCGCCTTGAGCTGGTCGTCGGTGAACTGGCCCACGTGGTAGTCGCCGCCCGCGTAATTGGTGGGCACGGGGTAGGCGCTCATGAGCACGGGCACGCACACGCGCGGGCCGCCGGCGTTCACGGCAGTGCCGGCCTGCGGCAGCAGGTACCCGCCCACCCGCGCGTTGCGGTCGGCGCCGACCCAGGCGACGCAGTCGGTCTGCGGCGGCTTGCTGGCGGCGGCCTGCCGCTGCTCGGCGGTGCTGCTGGTGGTGCAGGCCGACAAACCCAGCAGGGCGCCGAGCAGGGCAAGCGAAAGGGTGGCGCGGGAAGGACGCATGAGGCGGGGAACGCTCGCGAAATGAAGAACCATGCAATTGGAACGCAGCCGGTGCGCAAAACAAGGCCGCACAGGGCCAGACGTGAACAAATGGGTGCCGATACTGTTGCAGAAGACGTGCCAGCGCGGCGGGTGCGAAAGCCGCCTTCTGGCGCAGGAGGGGTCCTACTGCTTGTTACCGGCCGCAGCTTCCCGAAGCATCGGCTGGCGCGCCAGCACCTCGTCGCGCGGACCGTGGTCGCGCACGTGGCCGGCCTCCATGAGGATCACCGTGTCGAAGCGGTCGAGCAGGCTCAGCCGGTGCACCGAGGCGATCACGCAGGCTTGCGGAAATGCTGCCGCGATGCGCCCCAGCACGCGCGCTTCGGTGGCAGCGTCGAGCGCGCTGGTCGGCTCGTCGAGCAGCAGCAGCGAGCTGCCTTCGGCTGCGAGCACGCCGCGCGCCAGGCACAGCCGCTGGCGCTGTCCGCCTGACAGGTTGAAACCGCGTTCCGAGATCGCGCTGTCGAGGTCGCCGCGCGTGGCTTGCAGCACCTCGTCGAAGGTGCTCGTGTGCAGCGCGGCGCGCAGGCGCTCGTCGTCGCAGGGGCGGCCGAAGGCCAGGTTCTCGCGCACGCTGGCCTCGAACAGCTCGGTCTCCTGCGGGATCAGCGTGGCGAGCTGGCGCAGCCGGGCCCAGTCGGTCGGCACGCCGTCGAGCGCCAGCGTGCCGCCGTGCGGCGCATACAGGCCGGCCAGCACGCGCAGCAGCGTGCTCTTGCCGCCGCCGCTCGGGCCCACCAGCGCCACGCGCTGGCCCCGGTGCAGCGAGAGCGCCACGTCGTGCAGGCCGCTGCGCGTCGGTGCCGCCGGGTCGTCGGCAATGGTGCCGCCGCCGCGCGGGGCGTGGCGCCATTGCAGCTGTTCGACCTGCAGCTGCGTCCACGGCGCTCCAGCGTCGATGCGTTCATGCGCCGGCACTTCTTCGGGCGGGGCCTCGAGCGTGGCGCTCGTCGGCGCGTGCCAGATCGGCTCGGCGCTGCTGTAGTCGGTGTGCATGCGCGCAAAGAAACTGAAGTTGGCCGCCACCGAGGTCACGACGCCCGCCGCCTGCTGCGCGTACTGGTAGATCATGAACACCGCGCCCAGCATCACGGCCTGGCCCGGCGCGCGCGCCTGCCACACGTAGATCACCACCAGGCCCCAGGTCAGCGCCAGCCCCATCAGGTCGACCGCGAACCACTTGCCCTCGTTGAGCACCACGGTGCGTTTCAGCGGCAGCGAAACGGCCGCCATGCGACGGCGCAGCAACAGGCGCGACGCGCCCTGCAGCCGCAGGCCGATCACGGTCGAGGCGTTGCCCAGAAAGTCGAGCAGCGCGGCCACGTAGCGGCGGTCGGCGTCGTTCTCGGCGCGCGCGAGCTTCATGAGCGCGCGGTCGATGCGCACGATCACCACGCCGATCAGCAGATAGCCTGCGAGCGCCGTCACGCCGCTGGTGCGCGACAGCAGCGCCAGCGCCACCAGCGGCCCGACGAAGTTGACCGCGTTGGTGAGCCAGATGAACTGGTTCTGTGCAAAGTCCGCGAGCGCGCGGCTGGCCTGGTGCACGCGGTGCTGCAGCTCGCCCGAGTGGTGGCTGTCGTGCCAGGCGAGCGGCGCCGCGGCGATGCGTGCATAGAGCTGGTCGGCCAGCGTCTCGCGCACCTTCAGGCCCACGTTGCGCTCGAGGATGCGGCCCGGCCCGTGCAGCGCCCACGCGCCGACGTACACCGCCGCGAGCGTCGCGATCCAGCGGCCCGCCGCGGGCAGGTCGCCGCGTTGCAGCGCGTTGATGGCCTGCCCCGCGAGGTAGGGCAGCGAGAGGCGGATCAGTTGCGAACTCGCGAGCAGCGCGGTGGCGCCCAGCAGCTGCGCACGCGCACCGGCTGCGAAGTGCCACAGCGCGGCGTAGAGCGCACGAATCGCGCGGCCAGGGGATTCGGTAGGGGTGGTCGTCGTGTCTGTCATGCGTGCGCGTCAGCCCGCCTTGCGGAAGGTGAGGTTGATGCGCTGCGCGCCCAGTTGGGCTTCGAGCGGATGCGGCATGTCCTTGAGCGGCAGCACGCCATGAAAGCGCAGCCGGTCCACGCCGCCCCACACCACCACGTCGCCGTGCGTCAAGGGGATGCGCGCGGTCTTGTCGGCGCGTGCGAGCCCGCCGAACTGGAACACCGCCGGCATGCCCAGCGACACCGACACGATCGGTGCGCCGTGGTCGCGCTCGTCGCGGTCCTGGTGCAGCGAGAGCCGGCTGCCCGGCTGGTAGCGGTTGACCAGGCAGGCGTCGGGCGCAAAGCCGTCGAAGCCCGCCAGCGCTGCCGCGTCGCGCGCCAGAAGTGCAAAGGCCTCGGGCATCGCGGGCCAGGGCGCGCCGCTGTCGGGGTCGACCGCGCTGTAGCGGTAGCCGCGCCGGTCGCTGGTCCAGCCGAGCGCGCCGCAGTTGGTGAGCGCGACCGACATGGTGAAGCCGCCCGGCGTGACCAGGTGACGGAACGGCGCGCGTGCGGACACGTCGGCGATGGCCGCGAGCAGCGCGTCGACGCGCGGCAATGCAAAGCCCGGCAGCACGAAGGCGGCCGGGCCGATCGGCTCGCGCGCGGCGCGCGGCGGGGCGTCGAAGAGGTCGAACGTCATGGGGGCATTGTCGCCAGCGACAGGGGCGGTTCGGACGGTGGCCGGCGGCTGCCATGCATTCAAGCTGTCACAAAGCGTCACTAGCATTCCGAGCACCAAAGCAGTACCTGGCACCGGCCCGGCGCCTGCGATTCCTCCTTCGTCACAGGACCCGGCATGTCTCGCGTTGCTCGGTCACGGTGGGTGTGTGCCTTGACCCTGATCCTCGGAATTCTGTCCCTCGCGGCCGTGTCGCATGCCGGCGAACCTGCGCCTTCGCCCGATGCGGCGGGGCGCATCGCCTTCGACCTGCCGGCCCAGCCGCTGGCCACCGCCGTGCAGGTCTATGCGCAGGCGACGGGGCAGTCCGTGTTCTTCGACGGGCAGCTCACCGCCGGCCTCGAATCCGCGCCGCTGCACGGCGTGTTCACACCGCGCGAGGCGCTGCAGCGCCTGCTGGCCGGCACGCGGCTGGCCGCGCGTCATACCGATGCGCGCACCTTCACGCTGGTCGAGGCCGATGCATTGCCGCCTGCGATTGCATCGGCACCGGCCGCGCCCGTCACGCCTGCCATGTCCCCGCGTGACGCCCGCGTGGTGCAGCAGGCGCTGGAGCGAACGCTGTGCCGCTGGCCGCATGCGCGCCCGGGCACCTATCGCGCGCTCGTGCAGCTGTGGGTTGGGCCCAGCGGCCATGTGCGGCGCACGCGGCTGCTCAGTTCCACCGGCCTGGCGCAGCGCGACGCCGCACTCGAAGCGGCGATGAACACGCTGGTGCTCGACCGTCCGTCCGAAGGCGAGGCCGACCAGCCGCTGACCGTGCTGCTGCTGCCGCGCACCGGCGACCGCCCCGACATCTGCGACGCGGCCACGTCCGCTGCGCTTCCCTGAGCACGCCGTGGAACAGGACACCCCCGGCTTTCTGCGCAGCCTGCTGACCAGCCGCTACATCGAGTTCCGCAACCGGCTGCGCCGCCGCCTGGGGTCGGATGAGCGGGCCGACGACGTGCTGCACGAAACCTGGCTGCGCGTGCAGCGTATGAGCGACCCCGGCCCGGTGCAAAGCCCCATGGCCTACCTGCTGCGCATCGCATCGAACGTGGCGGAAGACCGGCGCATCTCCCACGGGCGCCTGCTCGATTTCGTCGAGGTCGAGGAGCTGCTGCACTTTTCGGACGACAGCCACGACCCGGCCCGCGTCTCGGAGGCGCGCAGTGAGGTGCAGGCGCTGGAGCGCGCGCTCGAAGAGCTGCCGCGCCGCCGCCGCGACATCTTCATCGCCTCGCGCGTGGACGAGACGCCGCACGCCGATTTAGCTCGGCGCTACGGCGTGTCGGTGCGCATCGTCGAGCGCGAAGTGAAGGCCGCGCTGGTGCATTGCGCGGGCCGTTTGGGGCGTGATGTGATCCAGCGGTTCGGTCCCGGCGCCGGAAAACAGTCTGAGAAGACATGATGGCCGCACCCACTTCAATCGACCGCGAACGCGCCGCGCTGGAAGCCCAGGCACACGATTGGCTCGTGCGCCTGACCTCCGGCCGCGCGACCACGGGCGACGCGCAGGATTTCCGCCGCTGGTGCGCCCGCAGCCCGCAGCACGCGCAGGCGATGGCCGAGGCGACGCGCCTGTGGGACCTGACCCGGCCCGCCGCTGAAGCGGTGGCGCAGCGCATGCCCGCGATGGACACGCCGCCGCGCGCAGCCATCGCCGCGTCGCGCCCGCCCGCGTTCGGTCGTCGCCAGTTCCTCGGCACCGCACTCGCGGCCGGTGCCGTCGGTTTCCTCGTGGTGCGCCCGCCCGCCGGCTTGTGGCCCGCGCTGTCCGACATGACGGCCGACTACCGCACCGGCACCGGCGAGCAACGCCGCGTGGTGCTCGCCGATGCGGCCGCGGTGGTCGAGATGAACACGCAGACCAGCCTCAACCTCGCGCGCGGCGCCGAGGGCGAGCCGCCGGTGCTCGACATGCTCGGCGGCGAGGCGCAGGTGCTGCTCGACGCGGCGCGGCGCGCGCCCTTCACCATGACGGTGGGCGGCGCGCGCCTCGTGGCCGCGGCGGCCAGCCGCTTCAACGTGCGCGCCACCGGCGGCGAGGTGTGCGTGACCTGCTTCGCGGGCTCGGTCGAGCTGCGCGATGGCGAGCGTGTGCTGGTGGCTGGCGAGGCGCAGCAGATCCGCTACGGCGGCCGGCGCGAGGCCGAGGTGGCGCGCGCACCCGATCTCGCCGCAGTGGGCGCGTGGCGCGAGCGCGTGCTGGTGTTCGACGACACGCCGCTCGCGGCCGTGGTCGACGAGATCAACCGCTACCGCCCGGGCCGTCTCATCGTCACGCGTGCCGAGCTTGGTCAGCGCAAGGTGCAGGCGCGGCTGCGGCTCGACGAGTTGCCGCATGTCGAGACGCTGATCGCCGTGAGCTACGGCGCGAAGCTCACATCGCTGCCTGCCGGCATCGTGCTGCTTGGGTAGCTGCGCTCTGTGACGCGGCTGTGAAAAAAGCAGCGCTTCGTCTTCGTTCGCAAATTCTCCCGAACTTTCGTGCCGCGCGTGTCGGTCGCATCCGATGAGCCCGGTCTCTTCTCCAGAACGGTTTTTCTCTGGGGTATGACATGAGCAACAAGACATTCCGCCGCGCGCCGGTCGCGCACGCCGCCGCCCTCGCGCTGGCCATGGCGGGCCTGGCGGGCAATGCACACGCGCAACGCGCCTTCAGCGCCGCATGGATGGCGCAGAAGAACGTGGCGCAGGGCACGGCCGCGGTCACGGGCTACCTGCCGAACGGCACGCCGGCTTCGATGCTGACGAACCCGCTGGCGCAGCAGCAGAAGGCCAACGAGCAGCTGCGCCAGTCGCTCGGCAACCTGGGCCTTGCGGCGCAGGCGATTGCCGCGCAGCAGGCCGCACAGGCCGCGGCGCGCGCCGCTGCGCAGAACGACCCGTCGGTGCCCGACGGCCTGGCCGACGGCGGCCTGAAGGTCGACACGAATTCGCTGAGCGCCGGCTGGCTCAATGCCCGCGCGCTGAACCGCGATTCGCAGCAGCAAGTCAACGGCCGCACCGTCGTCACCGTGGAGCAGACCGGCGACAAGGCCATCCTGAACTGGGAAACCTTCAACGTCGGGCGCAACACCACGGTCGATTTCAAGCAGCAGGCCGACTGGGCCGTGCTCAACCGCGTGAACGATCCGAAGGCGCGGCCGTCGCAGATCCAGGGCCAGATCAAGGCCGATGGCACGGTGCTCATCGCCAACCGCAACGGCGTGGTGTTCAGCGGCACCAGCCAGACCGATACGCGCAACCTCGTGGCGGCAGCCGCGCACATCGGCGACGACCAGTTCAAGGCGCGCGGCATCTATTCGAACGACACCGCGCCGAGCTTCACCACGGCGAAGGACGACCTGGGCAAGGTCGAAGTGAAGGCTGGCGCGCGGCTGACCACCAAGGAGCCCGGCTCCGTCACGCAGGGCGGCGGTTATGTGCTGCTGCTCGGCAAGGAAGTGGCCAACGCCGGCGAGATTGCCGCGCGCAAGGGCCAGGTGCAGCTCGCGGCGGGCGACAGCTTCGTGATCCGCAAGGGCGTGGGCACCGAGGCCAACGCCTTCTCGACCACGCGCGGCAACGAGATTGCGCCGCAGTTCGTGGCCGACAGCACATCGGGCAAGGTGAGCAACACCGGCCTGCTCGTGGCGCGCGAAGGCGACATCACGCTCGCCGGCCGCGATGTGCGGCAGGACGGCGTGGCGCTAGCCACGTCCACCGTGTCCGCGCGCGGCACGGTGCACCTGCTGAACTCGGCCGCCGACACGCGCGGCAACGTGGCGCTGGGCAGCGGCGCGGTCACGGCCGTGCTCATCGAGGACGACGGCAAGGCCAGCGCGTTCGACAGCCAGCGCGATGCGCTCCTCAAGGAATCGGCCGCGCAGGACACCGCACGCGCGCTCGTGCCGCCGGGCCTCTTCGACAACCTCTCGCGGTTGTCGGACCGCCGCGACCAGTCGCGCATCGAGATCGTCTCGGGCGGCGACATCCGCTTCGAGGGCGAGTCGCTCACGCTCGCCACCGGCGGGCAGATCGCGGCCAGTGCCACGCGCCGCAGCTTCGTGGCCGACAAGGCGCGCCTGGACGTGTCGGGTGCGGTGGGCGTGAACGTGTCGATGGAATCGAACAACGTCAAGGTCAGCGTGCAGGGCAACGAGATGCGCGACGCCCCGCGCAACCGCGAGAGCGGCAAGCTCTTCAACAACGACGTGTGGATCGACCGGCGCAAGCTCGTGCGCGTGGCGCCCGGCGTGGGCGGCTATGAAGGCGAGCGCTGGTACGCGGCGGGCGGCCTGCTCGAGGTCGGCGGCTACCTGGGCAACCAGGGCCACGGCGTCGGCGAATGGGCCGCGCAGGGCGGCACGGTGGTGCTGGGCGGCAGCGAGGTGGTCACGCAGGCGGGGTCGAAGGTCAACCTGTCGGGCGGTTCGCTCAATGTGCAGACCGGCGTGATCTACCAGACCTGGCTCAAGGGCAGCGACGGGCGCCTGTACAGCCTGGACAAGGCCCCGTCGGACCTGTTGTTCGACGGCGTCTACAAGGGCTTCGAGGCCGCGCACGTGCGCTGGGGCAAGGCGAACACCGACTACTTCTACAACCCGCTGATCGGGCCGCAGCGCAAGCTGGAAAACGGCTACACCGTCGGGCGCGATGCGGGCCGGCTGGTGGTGAGCGCGCCCACGGCGGTGCTCGAAGGCGAGATCGTGGCCGAGGTGTTCAACGGCGCGCAGCAGACGCGCGCACGCGACGCCAGCCTGGACGACAGCTACCTGCAGTCGCAGACGGCGGTGGCGCGCGGCGGCGTGCTGGCGGTGGGGCGCTACGGCGCGCAGGGCCGCATCGACCTGTTCGACACCGACGTGCGCTTCGGCGACGTGGCGCCGATCACGCAGCAGATGGCCGCGGGCGACGCACTGGCCGCGGACCGCATCGGCACGCTATGGCTCGACGCGGCGCACCTGAATGCGCAGCACCTCGCGGGGCTGGACATCGGCACGCGCGGCAGCGTGACCACCGAGAAGGCGCTCACGCTCGCCGACGGCGGGCGCATGAACCTGCTCGGCGCGTTCATCGACATCGGCGCCGACGTCACGGTGCGCGGCGGCACGCTGGAGGCCGGCAATGTCTTCACGTCGCCGGTGGCGGGCGCCCAGCCGCGCATGCTGGTGAAGGACGCCGACTCGTCGCTCACCGTGCGCGACGGCGTCACGCTCGACCTGCGTGGACGCCGCGTCGACATCGGCACGGCGCCCGAAGACGCGGCCACGCTAGCGGTCATCGACGGCGGCACGGTGCGCCTCGAATCGACGCACGGCGTGACGATCGGGCAGGGCAGCCTCATCGACGTGTCGTCGGGGGCCGCGCTGCTGGCCAAGGGCAAGCCCAAGGGCGGCAAGGGCGGCAGCGTGTCACTGGTGGCCGACGCGGCCATCGCGGGCCCCGAAACGAAGGGGCGCCTGTCGCTGGGCGGCGAGATCCGCGGCCACGGCGTGAACGGCGGCGGCACGCTGAAGATTGAAACGGGGAACGCGCTGCTCATCGGCCTCGACCCGGCGTTGTCCGACGCAACGCAGCTCGTGCTCGACGCGTCGCGCCTGCAGTCGGGCTTCTCGACCTATGACCTCAACGGCCATGCGGGGCTCACGGTCGCGCCGGGCGCGCAGCTCGACGTGGTCATGCCGGTCTACCGCATCGCACCCGGCGCCGGTGCCGACCATGAAGGCGGCATCGCGCTGCAGCTGTGGACGCCGCCGCTGCTGCAGCAGGACGAGGTGAACCGCCAGGTCGTGCAGCGCCAGGGCGCCGACCTCGTGCTGCGTTCGCAACGCCGCAACACCGAAGGCGGCAACCTCGCCATCGGCGCGGGCGCGGTGGTGACCGTCGACGCGGGGCGCTCGATCCAGCTGCTCGGCGGCGGCAAGAGCAGCTTCGTGGTCGACGGTCGGCTCAACGCCTGGGGCGGGCGCATCGGCATCGACATCGAGGCCCCGGCCTTCACGATGCCGGAGAGCCCGTCGTTGCAGCCGCACCAGCGCTCGGTGTGGATCGGCGAAGGCGCGGTGCTCGACGTGGCGGCGCGCGCACAGACCGGCATCGACGGCGATGGCCGGCGCTACGGCACGGTGCGCAACGGCGGCACGATTTCCATCGGCGGTGGGCTCGACTGGGAAGCGAAAGGCGCGGCCCATGCGCCCGACCTCGCGATCGTCATCCGCCCGGGTGCCGTGCTCGATGCCTCGGGCAGCCATACGCGCATCGACGTGCCGGCGGTTGGCAGCCTGTGGCGCGAACTCGATGTGGCCAGCGACGGCGGCACCATCGTGCTGAAGTCGGCGCACAGCCTCTACCTCGACGGCACGCTGCGTGCCCACGCGGGCGGCGCGAATGCAGCCGGCGGCACGCTCGCGGTGGCGCTCGAAGCGCCGGTGTTCTCGAAGTTCTTCGCCCCCGACGACGCCGTGCGGCAGGCGCGCGAGCTGGTGCTGTCGCAGACGCAGCAGCCCAGTGGCTTGCCGGCCACGCTCCAGCCGGGCCATGCCGATGCGGCACTGAACTACGGCAAGGGACGCTTGAGCGTGGACCAGGTGCAGGCTGGCGGCTTCGGCAACCTGTCGCTGCTGGTCAACGGGCTGCTGAGCTTCGACGGCAACGTCGACCTCACCACGGCGCAGAGCCTGCGCCTCTATGCCGGCAGCTTCGCGCTGGCCGACAGCGCGGCGACCGATTCGAACGTGCGGCTGGCTTCGTCTTATCTGCGGCTGGCCGGCGTGACCGGTGCGCCCACGAAGGACGGCGAGGTGGTCTACACCACGACCTGGCGCCACGGCGCATCGACCCGCGCGAGCGAGGCGGTGTTCACGGCCGAGGCCGACCACATCGACATCCGCGACCGCGTGGGCTTCGGCGCGCACGGCGAGATCGCCCTGACGACCGGCCCCGCGCAGGTGATCGACCGCCGCGGCTTCGACACCGTGAACATGACCAGCCGCGGCGACCTGCGCCTGCTCGGCGGCACGCCCGCGCTCGGCCTGCTCGGCGCGACCACGACCGAGCTGGCGACGATGGGCGACCTCACGCTCACCGCCGCGCAGATCTACCCCGCGACCGGCGCCAATGCGCAGATCCGCGCGGGCTACGACACGGGCCGCGTGCTCGACATCCGCCGGCAGGTCGAAGGCGACGTGGCCATGCCGCAATCGGCGTTCGGCATCCTGGCGCTCGGCGGCGACACGGTGCGCCAGGGCGGCATCGTGCGCGCCCCGCTGGGCAACCTCATCCTGGGACAGGACGGGCGCAGCACCTACGAGGCGCGCGCCAGCCTGGTCGACCTGCTGCCGGGCAGCATCACCTCGGTCAGCGGGGTCGGCCTGCTCATGCCCTACGGCGGCACGACCGACGGCATCGGCTACAGCGTTGCGGGCACGCCCATCGACAAGCGCGCCATCGGCAGCAGCGGCATTTTGCTCACGGGCGACAGCGTGGTCGGCCAGGCCGGCGCGCTGCTCGACCTGTCGGGCGGCGGCGAACTCACGGGCGCGGGCTTCGTGAGCGGGCGCGGCGGCTCGGTCGACGTGCTGCGCACGCCGCTGGCCAATGCCAACCCGGCCAACACCTTCAGCCAGGCGGGCAACGGCGTGTACGCCATCGTGCCGGGCTTCCAGGGCGGCTACGCGCCGGTGTCGCCGGACGCGGGCGCGGGCGAGCCGGCCATCGGCCGGCAGGTCACGCTCGACCACGACGTGGGCGGGCTCAAGGCCGGCACCTACACGCTGCTGCCTTCGACCTACGCGCTGCTGCCCGGCGCCTTCCGCGTGGAAGTGGGCGCGCCCAGCGCGCTGCCCGCCACGCCGCTGCCGGCGGGCTACGGCTCGTACGTGGCGAGCGGCTACCTCGGCGTGGCGAACACCGCGGTGAAGTCGTCGCTGGCCAGCCCGCTGGTCGTCACGCCGGCGGCGGTGGTGAAGCAGCACGCCACCTACAACGAGATGGGCTACGACGCCTTCGTGGCGGCCGATGCGGCACGCCGCGGCGGCGTGCGCGGCGAGATCGCGGCCGACGCCCGCAACCTGCAGCTCGACTACTTCTATTCCAAGCCGAAGGACGGCGTGTCGATGCTGCAGTTCGACGGCACGGCGCTGTTCAACCCGGCGGCCGGCAGCGCAGGCTTCGGCGGCACGCTGTCGATGACGGCCGTCGCCCTCGAGGTGACGGCGCCGGGCACCGGGCGCACGACCGGGTTCGGGGGCGCGTCGGTGCAGGCCGACCAGCTCAATGCCTTCGGCGCGCCACGGATGATCGTGGGCGGCCGGATCGATCTGCCCTATGCCGACAACTACGCAACCTTCAAGTCGAACACCGGTCACATCGTGGTGCGCAGCGGCGCGACCTTGCGCGGCGCGGAAATCTTCCTCGTGGCCGGCGGCTACGGCGACGGCATCCAGGTGGAGCAGGGCGCGTCGCTGAACACGCTCGGCGCCGGCGCGCCGGCCTACGACTCCACCGACGGCGTGGTGTTCTCGCCGGACCGTACCGCGGTGCTGGGGCTGTCGAACGGCTGGATCAACCTGATGCCGCCCGTCGCCGAGGCCACGCCCGTCACGATCCAGGTCGGCGCGTGCCCGAGCGGTGCGTGCACCGGCCAGACCACGCTGTACGGCGAGGGCACGCTGGCCGTGGCCACGAACCGCTCGTTCACGATGGCCGACACTGTGCGCTACGGCGCGAAGAACCTGCTGCTGGCTGTGTCCTCGGTCAACCTGGGCAGCGACGCGGCGCTGCAGCAGGCCTCTGCCAACGGCCAGCTGCCGTCGGGCCTGTCGATGAACCAGGGCATCCTGGCGAACCTGCTGGCCGGCAACAAGGGCGAGGGCGTGCCCGCGGTTGAGACGCTGGTGCTGAACGCGCGCGAGTCGGTCAACATCTACGGCGGGGTGTCGCTGGACACGCTCGACCCCACCACCGGCGTGTCGTCCATCGAGCGGCTGGTGCTGGGCACGCCGGCCATCTACGGCTACGGCAGCGCGGGCGACACCGCGAAGATCACGACCGGCGAATTCATCTGGACCGGCCTCACGCCGCGCCCGCCCGGCAGCGGCGAAATCTTTCCCGGCGAGAACGCACCGGGCGGCGCCATCGGCAGCCTGCTGGGCCACGGCACGCTCGACGTGTCGGCCGCGCGCATCGTGCTGGGCCATGCGCCCAACACGCAGCCCGACGCGGGCTTCTCGGCGGACCGCCTCGCGCTGGGCTTCGGTACCGTCAACCTGAACGCGAGCGAGCGCATCACGGCGAACGCGAAGGGCACGCTGGGCGTGTACGAGCAGCAGGGCGCGTACGTGACCGGCAAGGGCTACGACTACAGCGGCGGCCAGCTGAACCTGCGCGCGCCGCTGCTCACCGGCGAGGCCGGCTCGAACAACCGCATCACGGCGGGCGGCGACATCCTCGTGAGCGCACCCGCAGGCGCGACGCCGGCCGGCGATGCACCACTGGGCGCGCAGCTGGCGCTCACGGGCCGCAACATCACCATCGACGGCACGGTCGGCCTGCCCTCGGGCAAGCTGCAGCTCACGGCCAGCGGCGACGTGACGCTGGGCGCGGGGTCGCGCATCGACCTCGCGGGCCGCGCCGTGAAGTTCTTCGAGCAGACGCGCTACAGCCGCGGCGGCGACCTCGAAGTGACGAGCACCGCGGGCAACATCGTGCAGGCGGCGGGCTCGGTGATCGACCTGTCGGCCACGCACAACCGCGGCGGCACGATGCAGGCGACGGCACTGGGCGCCGGCGCGGGCCGCATCGACCTGGGCGGACGCATCCTCGGCACGGCCAGCGGCGCCTACGACGCGGGCGGCACGGTGGTGCCTTACGACGCGGCCGAGATCAATGTGCGCGGCCAGACCGTGGCCGACTTCGCAGGCCTGAACACGCGCCTGAACGAAGGCGGCGTGACCGGCGCGCGGCGCTTCCAGATCAAGCAGGGCGACCTCGCCATCGGCGACGAAGTGAAGGCGCGCGTGGTCGAGGTCACGGTCGACGGCGGCAGCCTCACGGTGAACGGCCGCATCGACGCCAGCGGCTTCCAGGCCGGCGCGATCCGCCTCGCGGCCAAGGGCGACCTCACGGTGAACGGCACGCTCGACGCGCACGCCACCGGCCTGCGCGTGGACAGCTACGGCAAGATCATCGACAGCCCGAACCGGGCCATCGTTGACCTCACCAGCACGCAGGGCACGCTGACCCTGGGCAGCGGCGCGGCCATCGACTTGCGCGCGGGCACGGCCGTGAGTGCGGCGCAAGGCAACGACGGCGCATCGCGCGGCACGCTCGCGCTGAACGCGCCGCGACGCGGCGACAACGACGTGGCGATCGGCGTCAACGGCACGCCCGCCATCCAGGGCGCGAAGACCATCGCCGTCAACGCCTTCCGCACCTACAGCGACGCACCGCTGGCGGACGCGCCCGACGTCACGGGCCACGTGCCGCAACTCATCACGCAAAAGTACCTCGACGAGATCGACGGCCACAGCAGCGCTTTCATCGACAAGGCGCTGGCCAACACCTCGCTCTCTGCGCGCCTCGCGGGCCTGGGCAGCTACCACCTGCGCCCCGGCGTGGAGATCGTCAGCCAGACGGCCGACGGCGACCTCAGCGTGGTCGGCGACATCGACCTCTCGGGCTACCGCTACGGCCCGGGTGCGAACCGCAACGATCCGGCGCGGCGCGGCTTCGGCGAGCCCGGCGTGCTGGTGATCCGCGCGGGCGGCAACCTCAACGTGTACGGCAGCATCAACGACGGCTTTGCGCCGCCGCCGGCCACGCCCGACGACAAGGGCTGGTACCTGACGGAGCAGCGCTCGAAGTTCGGCACGCCGTTCACGCCCGACGGCGGCGACATCGTCGTGCCGATCGACGGCGTGGTGCTCGACAAGGGCACCGTGTTCCCGAAGGACGCGCTGCTCAACTACGACGTGCCCGCCGAAGCCATGGTGCTGCCGACCGGCACGGTGCTGCCGGTGACTGTGACCCTGGGCGCGGCCTACACGCTGCCGGCCGGCACGGTGCTGCGCGCCAATGTCTACTACGCCGACGGCAGCATCCGCCTGAAGGCGGGCACGGTGCTGACAGAGGCCGTGCTGCTCGACAGCGGCATGAAGCTGGGCGCCGGCACCGCGCTGCGCGGCGAGGCCAGCGTGCAGGCGCTGGTGTGGCCCAAGGGCGTGCGCCTGCCGGTCGCGATGAAGGCCGACGGCACCATCGCGCTGGCGCGCGGCGCGTTGATTCCGTCGATGACCGATGTCCAGTTGCCGGGCGATGCGGCCGTGAACCTGCGGCCCGAAGTCGACGGCGTGCAGGGCCGCAACTGGGCCGTGGCGCCGATGCTGGGGCAGGGCGCGACGAGCTGGAGCCTGCAGCTCACGGCTGGCGCCGACCTCGACTCGGCCGACCGCCGCGCGGTCGACCCGGCCAAGCATGGCGCACTCATCCTGGCCGACAGCCACGCGATGTACAACGTCAGGCTCACGCCGGGCGGCAGCGGCTTCGTGTGGGGTCCGAACGGGCCCATGTGGGGCCACGACGAGGGAACGTCGATGGACCCGCTGGATTTCGAGGCGGGCTATTGCGACTGGGGCGGCGAGGGCACCTGCAAGGTCGACCCGGCGCGCCTCTCCTATTTCTGGGGGCCCAACGGCGACGACTGGGACCCGAGCTTCGTCGAGGGAACGCCGGTCTCTCCGGAATACGTCACCCTCTGCGAGTGGGGGCCGGGCATCTGCACGACGGTCATCAACCCCGTCAAGGACGTCACCAAATACACGCCGCTGTCGCCGATGTTCAGCGTGCTGCGCACCGGCACCGGCGACCTGGGCCTGGCGGCGGCCGGCAACTTCGTCATGGAGTCGCCGTTCGGCGTCTACACGGCCGGCACGCGCTCCGCGCCGCTGCTCGATGCCAACGGCCTCGACCCGTTCAACCTCGCACGCGGCAAGGCGGTCGGCGGCTCGGTGATCGGCCCGCAAACGGCGAACTACGATGCCGCGCTCGCGGCCTACCAGGCCTGGTACCCCGAGCACGGCGGCAACCTCGACATCGCGGTGGGCGGCAACGTCGTCGGCGACGTCTGGGGCCACTTCGCGGGCGAGCGTGCCCAGGCGCCGAGCGCGGCGGTGGGCAGCTGGCTGTGGCGCCAGGGCTCGGGCACGGCCCTGGCCGGCAGCGACCGCATCGCGACATCGTGGTGGATCAACTTCGGCACCTACGCGCTGCCGGCCGGCGTGCAGTTCAGCACCGACAGCAGCCCCGAGCCTTACCTGGTGGGCTTCACCGGCATGGGCACGCTGGGCGGCGGCAACCTCACGCTGCGCGCGGGCGGCGACGCGGGCCTCACCACGCGGATGGGCGAAGGCCAGATCTGGCAGCGCAGCGAAGCCATTGTGGCGGCGGTCGGCAGCACGGGCCGTGTCGATGCGAACGGCCGGCTGACGCTCACGGGCGGCGGCGACCTGCAGCTGCGCATCGGCGGCGTCGTCAATCCCAACCTGGCCGCGGCGCAGTACGCGAGCTATGGCGTCAACGCGCAGTACCAGGACCTCAACGGTGCCCTGGTCAACCTGCGCGGTGCGGCCCACGTGTCGGCCTCTGCCATCGGCGGCATCGAGCTGCGCTACCGCAAGGCTGAGCGTTCGATTCCGGGCCAGGAAGGCGATGCGATGGACACGCGCCCGATCAACCCCTTCGTCCCGACCATCGGCATCGGCAACGCGGGCATCGTGGTCGTGCCGGGCGATTCGGCGATGTACCTGGACACGCCGGGCGACCTGGTGCTCACGAGCGTGGCCGACGCGGGCCGCGCGCGGGTGCCGAACAGCTCGGGCTTCACGTTCGGCGGCGCCGAGTACGGCATCGGCCAGGGCTGGTTCACGCTGTGGACCGACCGCACCGCGATCAACCTGTTCAGCGCCGGCGGCAACCTCACGCCCGGCACCGACCTGGCGAACCTGCAGCCCGGCGGCAGGTACCTCGGCAGCATCAACACGAGCGACAGCGTCACGGTCTATCCGTCGATCCTGCGTGCGACGGCGGCCTCGGGCAGCCTGTACTACGGCTTCTCGGCCACGCCCGCCACGCAGGCGCCGGGCCGCGCGATGGTGCTCGCGCCGTCGCCATCGGGTGCGCTCGAGTTCCTGGCCGGCAACTCGCTGTTCGGCGGCGGCTATCCGGTGGGCATGTCGGGCGCGGTCACGCCGCTGCCGACGCCGTGGGCGCCCGCGTTCGTTGGCTACGACGCGATGCAGCGGCCGGTGGTCTACAACACCAGCCCGGAGGGCTCGGTGACCGGGTCGCTCGGCGTGCCGAACTACGGAGAGGTCGACCGCTATCCGCTGTTCGCCTTCGGGCCGGACACGCTGGGCAGCCGCGCGCTGCA
>NZ_CALRZC010000083.1:0-31531 GCF_943372545.1 Variovorax sp. YR752
GGCAGGGGCAGGGGCAGGGGCAGGGGCAGGGGCAGGGGCAGGGGCAGGGGCAGGGGCAGGTGAGGGCGCCGGTGCCGGCGAAGGCGCAGGGGGGCCGCCGGTGGGCGGCGGGGATGCAGCGCCACCGCCTCCTCCGCCGCCGCAGGCGCCGAGCGCCGCAACGATCATCGAACAAAGACCTGCGCGCGCGACACCGCGGCGCAACTCGGCGTCGGACATGTTCCTCTCTCCCTGCTACTCACTTCTTCTGATGAAAGCCAGTATGCCACTGGAGCAGGCACGTCCCGATAGGAAGAAAAGCGGGATCTGGCGCTGCCGCCGCGCCTCAGGTCACCGGCGCCGGATTGAACAGCACCAGCGCGTTGTGCAGCCGGTGCCGCTCGGCCCAGGTGCGCTCGCCGCTGGCCACGGCGAGCAGACGGTGGAACAGCGCCCAGCCGATCTCCTCGATGCTCGCTTCGCCGCTGGCGATGCGGCCGGCGTCGACGTCCATCAGGTCGTGCCAGCGCCGTGCGAGATCCGTGCGTGTCGCCACCTTGAGCACCGGGCATTCCGCCAAGCCGTAGGGCGTGCCGCGGCCGGTGGTGAAGACGTGCAGGTTCATGCCGGCGGCGAGCTGCAGCGTGCCGCAGATGAAGTCGCTCGCCGGCGTGGCGGCGTAGACCAGCCCGCGCTGCCCGCGCGCGAGTTTCTCGCCAGGCGACAGCACCGCGCCGATCGGCGCCGTGCCGCTCTTGATGATCGAGCCCATCGCCTTCTCGACGATGTTCGCGAGGCCGCCCGCCTTGTTGCCCGGCGTCGTGTTGGCGCTGCGGTCGACGCGGCCGCGCTGCAGGTAGGCGTCGTACCAGGCCATCTCGCGCACCACCGCCTGCGCGATCTCGGGCGTCGCGGCGCGCGAGGTGAGTTGCTCGACGGCGTCGCGCACCTCGGTGGTCTCGCTGAACATCACCGTCGCGCCGGCGCGCACCAGCAGGTCGCTCATGAAGCCGACCGCCGGGTTGGCGGTGACGCCGGAGAAGGCATCGCTGCCGCCGCACTGCACACCGACCACCAGCTCCGACGCCGGCACGGTCTCGCGGCGGCGGGCGTTCAGCCGTTCGAGGTGCGGCCGCGCCTGGCGCAGGATGGAGTCGATCATCGAGCCGAAGCCGACGTGCGCTTCGTCCTGCAGGCAGACGACGTCGAGTTGCGGTTCCTTGGCGTCGGCACCGATCGCGATCGTTCCGGGTGGCAACAGCCGCTGCGGCTGCAGCTTCTCGCAGCCGAGACTGACCACCATCAGCTCGCCACCGAAGTTCGGGTTCAGGCTGATGTGGCGCAGCGTGCGGATCGGGATCACCGCATCCGGCGCGTCGATCGCCACGCCACAGCCGTAGCCATGCTCCAGACCGACCACGTCATCGACGTACGGATACAGCGGCAGCAGTTCGCGGCGGATGCGGTCGACGGCATGCGCCACCACGCCGGCGACACATTGCACGGTCGTGGTGATCGCCAGCAGGTTGCGCGTGCCGACCGAGCCGTCGGCATTGCGGTAGCCCTGGAAGCTGTGTCCTTCCAGCGGCGGCGGCGCCAGCGCCTTTGCCGAGGCCATCGGCAGGCCATCGAGCCCACGCGCGTCGGGCATCTCGAGCAGGCGCTCGTGCACCCAGCGGCCGGCGTCGATGTCGCGCAGCGCACGACCGATGGGCACGCCGTAGCGCAGCACGGCGTCGCCGGATTTCAGGTCGACCAGCGCGACCTTGTGGCCCTGCGGCACCTGGTCCTTCAGCACCAGGGCGCCAGGGCAGACGGTCCCCGGCGGCAGGCCGCCGTCGTTGGCGACGATCGCAACGTTGTCGCGATCGTGCATGCGGATGATCAGGGGTGTCTGGCTCACGTCATTGCGGCTTCACGTTGCCGTCCTTGACCACCTTCTGCCACTTGGCCAGCTCGCTGCGGCCGAAGCTGGCGAACTGCTCGGGGGTGTTGGGCGTGTGGTCGAGTCCCAGGCCGTCCATCTTCGCCTTCACCTCGGCGCTGGCAAGGATCGCCTCGATCTCGCTGTTCATCCGCTGCACCACCGCCGCCGGCGTGCCGGCCGGCGCGTAGAAGGCCTGCCAGCTGGCGACGTCGAATCCGGCGATGCCGGCTTCCTGCAGCGTCGGCACCTCGGGCAGCACCTTGCTGCGCCTGGCGGAGGTGACGGCCAGCGCGCGCACCTTGCCCGACTGGATATGCGGCAGCGCGACGGTGGCGGTCTCGAAGCTCATCGGGATCTGGCCGCCGATGACATCCTGCACCGCCGGCGCGCTGCCCTTGTAGGGCACGTGGGTCAGCGGTGCGCCGGCGAGCAGCTTGAACATCTCGCCGGACATGTGCTGCGAGCTGCCCTGGCCGGCCGAGGCGAAGGGCAGCGGCTCCTTCTTCGCGGCGGCGACGATGTCGGCCACCGTCTTGTAAGGCTGCGAGCCGCCGACCAGCAGCACGTTGGAGATGCTGCCGAGCAGGATCACCGGCGCGAAATCCTTGCTCGCGTCATACGGCATCTTCGCCTGCAGCGCCGGGTTGATCGCGTGGCTGGCGATGGTGCCGAGCAGGAAGGTGTAGCCGTCGGGCGCGGACTTGGCCACGCTGTCGGCGCCGATCACGCCGCCGGCGCCGGCCTTGTTCTCGATCACCACCGTCTGCTTCAGCGATGCCTGCAGCTTCTCGCCCAGCGTGCGGGCGAGGATGTCGCTGGTGCCGCCGGCGGCGAAGGGCACGACGATGCGGATCGGCTGCTTGGCCGGCCACTCCTGCGCGAAGCTGGCGGCGGGGGCGAGGGCGGCCAGCGCGAGCGCGGTGGTGAGATGACGGCGGGTGAGGGTCATGGGAGTCTCCGGAAGGTGAAGGGCCGGGTCAGGGCAGCGTGATGGCCTCGACCCAGTTGGGGTTGCGGCCCACGGCATGCTCGTGCCGCAGGTCCAGGGTGCCGGTCGCGGCATCGATGCGATGCACGCCGACCGCGTGGGAACGCTGGCCGGCGGCGACCAGCCAGCGGCCAGAGGGCGTGATCGCGAAGCCGCGCGGCTGCGCCTGCGTCGGCCAGTGGCCGATCGGGCGCAGCGTGCCGCTGGCGGCGTCGACATCGAAGCCGGCCAGCGTGCTCGAGCGGCGTTCGCTGGTGTAGAGCCGCCGGCCATCGGGTGTCAGGCGCAGTTCGGCGGCCCAGGGCTCGCCGCTGAATCCGGGCGGCAGCATCGAGACGCTCTGCACGGGCGACAGCGTGCCGCGCTGCGCATCGAGCGCCAGCACGTCGACGCTGGCATCCAGTTCGTTGAGCAGGTAGACCCAGCGGCCGTCCGGATGGAAGGCGAGGTGGCGCGGGCCGGCGCCGTCGCGGATGCGCAGCGCCGGCGGATCGTTCGGCACGAGTTCGCCGCGCGCCGCATCGAAGCGGAACTGCATCAGCAGACCACCGCCCAGCGAGGTGGCGAAGACGAAGCGGTTGTCCGGCGACGCGCGCATCGCATGGGCATGGCGCGCGGTCGGCCAGGTGTGCATGGCGGCGCCGGGCAGGCCGGCGGCGTCGATCGGCGCGAGGGCGAGCCGGTCGCCGTGGTACGAGGCACTGAACAGCCAGCGGTCGCTGCCATCCACCGCGAGGTACGCCATGCTGGCCGGCAGCGGCGCTTCGCCCATCAGCTCGAGCCTGCCATCGGTCGCGGCGATGCGCAGCGCCAGCACACGCCACGGCTCGCTGCGGATGCCGGCGTAGAGCATGCGCTGGCCGGGTGACAGCGCCAGCGGCATCACCATGCCGCCGCAGGGCAGGGTCTGCCGCGTGGCCAGCATGCCGCTCGCCTCGTCGAGCGCAAGCACCGAGATCTCGCCGCTGTCGGCGTTGCTGACGTAGACGACGGTACTGGCCATCAGCGCGTCCTCACAGCCCCAGCGTGCGCGGCAGCCACAGCGACAGCCAGGGCACGTAGGTCACCAGCAACAGCACGACGAACAGCGCCGCGAAGAAGGGCATCATCGCGCGCGTCACCGTGCCTATCGGCAGCTTGGCCACTGCGCTGCCGACGAATAGCACCGTGCCCACCGGCGGCGTGATCAGCCCGATGCCGAGGTTGACCATCATGATCATGCCGAAGTGCACCGGGTCCACGCCCATCAGCTTGACCACCGGCAGCAGGATGGGCGTGAGGATGAGGATCAGCGGCGACATGTCCATCAGGCAGCCGAGTGCCAGCAGCATGACGTTGATCAGCATCAGGATGACGATCGGATTCGTCGACAAGCCGGTCAGGAAGGCGGTGACCTGCATCGGGATCTGCATCAGCGTCATCAGGTAGCCGAAGCAGGCCGCGAAGCCGATCAGGATCATCACGATGGTGACCGTCTTGACGGTGCGGTGCACGAGCTTGGGCAGGTCGCGCCAGCGGTAGTCGCGGTAGACGAACATGGTGACGAAGAAGGCCCACAGCACTGCGATCGAGGCCGACTCGTTGGCGGTGAACACGCCGGAGAGGATGCCGCCGAGGATGATGACCATGGTCATCAGGCCCCACAGCGCGTCGGCGCAGATCTTCAATGCCTGGCCCAGCGGGATCACCTCGCCCTTGGGATAGCCCTCGCGCCGCGCGATGACGAGGCACAGCACCGCCAGCGTCAGGCCCATCAGCAGCCCGGGCAGCACGCCGGCCATGAAGAGGGCGGCGATCGACACCGTGCCGCCGGCGGCCAGCGAGTACAGCACCGCGTTGTGGCTGGGCGGGATCAGGATCGCCTGCACCGAGCCGCTGACCGTCACCGCCGCGGCGAAGGGGCGCGGGTAGCCCTTCTTCTCCATCTCGGGGATCAGCACCGAGCCGATCGACGCGGTGTCGGCCACCGAGGAGCCGGAGATCGCGCCGAAGAAGGTCGAGGCGAGGATGTTGACGAGCGACAACCCGCCGCGGATGAAGCCGACCAGCACGCCAGCGAAGGCGACCAGGCGGCGCGCCATGCCGCCCTCGGCCATGATCGCGCCGGCCAGCACGAAGAAGGGAATCGCCAGCAGCGAGAACTTGTTGACCCCGGAGGCGAGCTGGATCATCACCGCGTCGAGCGGAATGTCGATCCACAGCGCGCCGATCAGCGCGGCCAGGCCGAGCGCGTAGGCGATCGGCACGCCCACCGTCATCAGCACGACGAAACTGCCGAGCAGCACCAGCGCGTCCATCAGCGCGCCTCGGGTTGTTCTTCGTAGCGCACGATCGCGCGTTGCGACTGCTCACCGAAGACGATGCGCTCGATGATGAACAGCAGCGTGATCGCCGCGCCGATCGGAATCGCCGCGTAGGTCACGCCCACCGGCAGCCAGGGCAGTTCGCTGATGCTCTGGTTCATCGTCTCCATCACCAGCCGCGCGCCGTAGAAGGCGACGAACAGGCAGGCCACGGCCATCAGCGCGTCGACCAGATGCGCGGCCGCGCGCTGCAGCGCCGCGGGCAGGCGCTCGACGACCATCGTCACCGCGATGTGGCCGCCGGCACGGTAGGCCGCCGCGGTGCCGATGAAGGTGAACACCATCATGAACAGGATGGCGATCGGCTCCGGCCACTGCGAACCGGCGCCGAGCACGTAGCGCGTGAACACGCCCCAGGGGATGATCAGCGACATCGCGACGATCGCCGCACCGGCCAGCCAGATGGCCGCCAGGTAGAGCCTGTCCATCAGGCGCAGGTAGAGCGGCTCGCTCGCCGCCGTGCCGGGGTGGATCACTTGACCGCGTCGATGCGCTTCATCAACTCGGCGAAGGGCGCGCCGTACTTGGCACGCACCGGCGCGGTGGCATCGAAGAAGGGCTTGTTGTCCATCTCGATGAACTCGACGCCGGCCGCCTTCAGCTTGGCCACGGCGTCCACGGTGTAGCTGTCCCACAGCCTGCGCTGCTCCATCTGCGCCTCGCGGCCGGCCTTGCGGAACAGCGCCTGGTCGGCCGGGCTGAGCTTGTCCCACGCCGCTTTCGACATCACCAGGATCTCCGGGATGATGAGGTGATGGGTCTGCGTGTAGAACTTCGCGCCGGCCTGGTAGTGGTTGGCGGTCAGCAGCGTCGGCGGGTTGTTCTCCGCGCCGTCGACCACGCCGGTCTGGATGGCGGTGAACACCTCGCCATAGCCCATCGAGATGCCGTTGCCGCCCATCGCGTTCATCGTGTCGACGAACAGCGGGTTGCCCATCATGCGGATCTTCTGGCCCTTCAGGTCCTCGGGCTTGCGCACCGGCTTCTTGGTGTAGAGGCTGCGCGAGCCGCTGTCCATCCAGGCCAGTGCGACCATCTTCGCCGGCGAGGCGCTGATCTTGTCGAGCATCTCCTGGCCGATCGGCCCGTCGACCACCGCGCGCATGTGCGCCGGGTTGCGGAACACGAAGGGCATGTTGAAGACGTTGACCTCGGGCACCACCGGGCCGAGCGGCCCGAGCGAGGTGCGCAGCAGCTGGATCGCGCCGACCTGGGTCTGCTCGATCATCTCCTTCTCGCCGCCGAGCACGGCGCCGGGGAACATCTGGAACTTGATGCGGCCCTGCGTGGCGGCCTCGATCTTCTTGCCCATGTTCTCGACGGCAACGACCGTCGGGTAGCCGGCAGGGTGAACGTCGGCGGCCTTCATCGTCTGTGCGTGCAGGGGCAGCGCGAGGGCGACGAGGGCCGACGCGGCAGCCAGCAGGCGGGTGGGGGTCTTCATCGCTTGTCTCCTGTCTCGTTGTGTTCTGCGGCGGTCATTCGAACGGGCCGGTGCGCACGAAGGCGCCGCCCTGGTAGGTGCTTGCCGGGTCGTCGCGGTCGAGCACCGGCTGGCGCGCCTCGACCGCGGCGCGGAAGGGCTCGGAGCTGTCCTGCGGCGCGTAGCCGACGTGGCGCGCCGGCGTGTTGTCCCACCAGGTCGTCGCGTTGGCCGACATGCCGTAGACGATGCTGTGGCCGACCACGGGCGCCGTCAGCGCGGCGACCACCAGTCGCTCGAGGTCGTCGTAGCCCAGCCAGGTGGCGAGCATGCGGCGGTCCTTCGGTTCGGGGAAGGACGAACCGATGCGCAGACTGACCGTCTCGATGCGGTAACGATCCCAGTAGAACTGCGCCAGGTTCTCGCCGTAGGCCTTCGACAGGCCGTAGTGGCCGTCGGGGCGCACAGGGGCGTGCGTGTCGATCACCTCGTCCTGGCGGTAGAAGCCGGTGACGTGGTTGGAACTGGCGAAGACGATGCGCTTGACGCCATGAATCCGTGCCGCCTCGTAGAGGTTCGCCGTGCCGACGATGTTGGCCTGCAGGATCAGGTCGAAGGGCTGCTCGGTGGACACGCCGCCGAGGTGAACCACGGCGGCGACGCCCTCGAGCAGCGCACGTACGCCATCGCGGTCTTCCAGCCGGCAGGGGCGCAGTTCCTCGCCCTCGGCGGCGGCGCCGAGATCGGCGATGTCCGAGACGCGCAGCACATCGCAGCGTGTCTTCAAGCGTGGCCTCAGCACACGGCCCAGTCCGCCCGCGGCGCCGGTCAGCAGCAGGCGGGAAAAGCGCAGCGGAGAGGGGTGGGCGGAGCTCATCGGGGGACCAGTGGATTGGCGGCGGCTTGGCGGCGGCTTGCTACAGTTCAGCCATACCGCTTGAGGTAAGACATCAGTTGTCGTATAACTTGAACCATTCTTCGACGCGACCGGGGCAGTGTCAAGCTCGGCGGTTCGGGGTTTGTCCGGAGGTGCCTTGAATCAGGATGTTCTCGCCGCCAGGCGGCCGCGCACGCTCGCCCTCGGTCTCGTCGAGGCGCTCGGCGAGCGCATCCGCGACGGCCGGCTCGCGCCCGGGGACAAGCTGCCCACCGAAGCGGCGGTGATGGCCGAGTTCGGCGTCAGCCGCACGGTGGTGCGCGAGGCGATCTCCAAGCTGCAGGCCGGCGGGCTGGTCGAGACGCGCCATGGCATCGGCACCTTCGTGGTCGGCGTCGGCGACGGTTCGGTGTTCCGCATCGAGCCGCACCAGCTCGGCACGCTGCGCGACGTGATCGCCGTGCTCGAGTTGCGCATCGGCATCGAGAGCGAGGCCGCCGGCCTGGCCGCGCAGCGGCGCAGCGAGGCCAACCTCGCGGCGATGCGTGCCGCGCTCGACGACTTCGCTGCCGCGGTGGAAGAGGGGCGCGACGCCGTCTCCGCCGACTTCCAGTTCCACGGCGAGATCGCGCGGGCGACCCAGAACGAGCACTTCGCCGGGCTGATGGCGACGCTGGGCGCGCAGATCATCCCGCGAGCGCGGCTCGAGCCGGCCGCCGCGGCCGACCCGCAGCGCCAGGCCTACCTGCGGCGCGTCAACGCCGAGCACGAAAGCATCTACGACGCCATCGCTGCGCAGGATGCCGACGCCGCCCGCGCGGCGATGCGCACGCACCTGGCGAACAGTCGCGAGCGGCGCCGCCGCGCCTTCGCCGGTACGCAGTAACCCCTAGTCATTTCGTATTGACTTGTGCGTCCCTAGTTGTACGATGACATACAACTAGTCTGGATTCTCCACCCGCACCACCCCATCATGAAGAAGCTGCTGTCACTGGCCGCCCTCGCGCTGGCCCTGATCAACCCGGCCCATGCCTGGCCGGAAAAGACCATCACCATCGTCGTGCCCTTCCCGCCGGGCGGCTCGACCGACACGCTGGCGCGCAGCGTCGGCGCGAAGATGCAGGAGAAGCTCGGCCAGACGGTGGTCGTCGAGAACAAGGCCGGCGCCACCGGCACCATCGGCGCCGCGCAGGTCAAGCGCGCCGCGCCGGACGGCTACACGGTGCTGGTGTCCTCGCTCGGGCCCTTCGTGATCGCGCCCTACCTGATCAAGAACGTGCCCTACGACGCCGGCAAGGACTTCGACCTGCTGACGGTCGCGGTGCAGGCGCCCAACGTGCTGGTCGTGCCAGCGGCCTCGCCGCACAAGAGCGTGGCCGACGTGATCGCTGCGCTGAAGCAGACGCCCGGCAAGATGAGCTTCGCGTCCTCGGGCAACGGCTCGTCCGACCACCTCACTGCCGAACTGTTCTGGCTGCAGACCGGCACCAGCGGCGTGCACGTGCCCTACAAGGGCGGCGCCCCGGCGGTCAGCGACCTGCTCGGCGGCCAGGTCGACGCCTCGTTCCAGAACATCAACGCGATCGTCCAGCACGTCAACGGCGGCAAGCTGCGCGCGCTGGCCGTCACCGGTGCGAAGCGCTCGGCGCTGATGCCCAACGTGCCGACGCTGGCCGAGTCGGGCGTGAAGGATGCCGACGTCTACTCCTGGCAGGGCATCGCCGCGCCCAAGGGCCTGCCGGCCGACGTGAAGGCGAAGCTGCATGCGGCCATCGTCGCCGCGCTGAACGATCCGGGCGTCAAACCCAAGCTGCTCGAGGTCGGCTTCGAGATCGTGGCCAACACGCCCGAGCAGTTCGCCGCTTTCCAGGCCAGCGAGTCGGCACGCTGGAAGCAACTCATCGAGACCCGCAAGATCACCGCGGATTGATGCCATGAGCACGCCGACCATCACCTCGCTGCAGGCGATTCCCGTCGCCGGCCGCGACAGCATGCTGCTCAACCTGAGCGGCGCCCACGGCCCTTTCTTCACGCGCAACCTGCTGGTCCTGACCGACAGCGCCGGGCGCAGCGGCGTCGGCGAGGTGCCGGGCGGCGAGAAGATCCGTCAGACGCTGGAAGACGCACGTGAGCTGGTGGTCGGCCAGCCGGTGGCCAATGTGCAATCGGTGATGCAGGCGATGCAGCGCGCCTTCGCCGATCGCGATGCCGGCGGCCGCGGCCTGCAGACCTTCGACCTGCGCACCACCATCCATGCCGTCACCGCCGTCGAGTCGGCGATGCTGGACCTGCTCGGCCAGCACCTCGGGCTGCCGGTGGCGGCGCTGCTCGGCGAAGGGCAGCAGCGCGACGCGGTGGAGATGCTCGGCTACCTGTTCTTCGTCGGCGATCGCCGCCAGACGAATCTGCCCTACGACGAAGCGCCGGGCGCCGACAATCACTGGTTCCGCCTGCGCCACGAAGCGGCGATGGATCCGCAGGGTGTCGTGCGCCTCGCAGAAGCCGCACGCGAGCGCTACGGCTTCAACGATTTCAAGCTCAAGGGCGGCGTGCTCGCCGGCGACGCCGAAGTGGACGCGGTGATCGCGCTGCACGAGCGCTTCCCGCAGGCCCGCGTGACGCTCGACCCGAACGGCGGCTGGCTGCTGAAGGACGCGATCCGTCTCGGCCAGCGCATGCGCGGCGTTGTCGCCTACGCGGAAGACCCCTGCGGCGCCGAGCAGGGTCTCAGCGGCCGCGAGGTGATGGCCGAGTTCCGCCGCGCCACCGGCCTGCCCACCGCCACCAACATGGTCGCCACCGACTGGCGCCAGCTGTCGCACGCGCTGTCGCTGCAGTCGGTCGACATCCCGCTGGCCGACCCGCATTTCTGGACCATGGCCGGTTCGGTGCGCGTCGCGCAGACCTGCCGAGACTGGGGCCTGACCTGGGGCTCGCATTCGAACAACCACTTCGACGTGTCGCTGGCGATGTTCACCCACGTCGGTGCCGCCGCGCCGGGCAAGGTGACGGCGATCGACACGCACTGGATCTGGCAGGACGGCCAGCGGTTGACGAAGGAGCCGCTGCAGATCGTCGGCGGCCATGTGCAGGTTCCGAAGAAGCCCGGCCTCGGTGTCGAACTCGACACGGCCGAGGTCGCCAAGGCGCATCAGCTTTACCTGCAGCACGGCCTGGGCGCCCGCGACGACGCGATGGCCATGCAGTACCTGATCCCGAACTGGGCCTTCGACCCCAAGCGGCCGTGCATGGTGCGCTGAGGCGCCACGAGCCTTTCCCCCAAGGAGAAACGATGAAGAAGCTCACACGAATCGCGCTGGCCATGCTGGCGGCTGTCGCTCTCAACGCCTCGGCCCAGCAGTGGCCCAGCAAGACGCTGCGCATCGTCGTGCCCTACCCGCCGGGCGGTTCGTCGGACATCATCGCCCGCGCGATCTCGCAGCCGCTGTCGGAGGCGCTCAAGCAGACGGTGATCGTCGAGAACAAGCCCGGCGCCAACGGCAACACCGGCACCGACTTCGTCGCCAAGTCCACCGACGGCCACACGCTGCTGCTGTGCGATGTCGGCGCGCTGGCGATCACCGCCTCGGTCTACAAGCAACTGCCTTTCGATCCGGGCAAGGACCTGCGCGGCGTCACCATGCTCGCCTACTCGCCGCACCTGCTGGTGGTGCACCCCTCGGTGAAGGCGAACAACCTGCAGGAACTGGTCGCGCTGTCGCACAAGGACAAACTCAACTTCGCGGTGACGGCGATCGGCAGCGCGCCGCACCTGGCCGGCGTGGCGGTGGAGAAGGCCACCAAGGCCGAGTGGACCTACATTCCCTACAAGGGCGGCTCGCAGGCGATCGGCGACACCGTCGCCGGCCAGACCCAGGTGCTGATGAACGGCATGCTGGCGACGCTGCCGCACGTGCAGTCGGGCAAGCTGAAGGTGCTGGGCGTGTCCAAGGCGACGCGCGTGCCGCTGCTGGCCAACGTGCCGACCATCGCCGAGCAGGGTGTCAAGGGCTTCGAGTCCGGCACCTGGCAGGGGGCGCTGATGCCGGCCTCGACGCCGCCGGCGGTGGTGGCCCGCGTGAACGCCGAGCTGACGCGCATCATCCGTTCGCCCGAGGTGCGCGAGCGCCTGGTGTCGCAGGGCGCCGAGGTCTACACGATGACGCCGGCGGAGTTCTCCACCTTCTTCGAGCGGGAGCGCAAGAATTGGGCGTCCGTCGTCGCGGCGGGCGGCGTGAAGATCGACTGAAAGGTTTCGATTGAACAAGAAGCACCGCATCCTGCAGGCCGGCCGGCTGCTGCCCTCGCTCGAGGCACGGCTGGCCGCCGAATTCGACCACGTGCTGCTCGCCGAGCAGGCCGATCCGCAGGCCTTCCTGGCCGCGCATGGCGGCGAGTTCGAGGGCTTCGTCACCTCGGCCGGCGTCGGCTACACCGCCGAGACGCTGGCCCGGCTGACGACGCTGCGCGTGATCTCCAGCTTCGGCGTCGGCCTGGACAAGCTCGACCTCGCCGCCGCCAAGGCGCGCGGCATCGCGGTGGGCTACACGCCCGACGTGCTGAACGACTGCGTGGCCGACCTGGCCATGGTGCTGATGCTCGACATCGGCCGCCGTGTCAGCGAAGCCGACCGCTTCGTGCGCCGCGGCGACTGGGTCACGCCGGGCGCGAAGAGCTTCCCGCTGGCGCGCAAGGTCAGCGGCGCGAAGCTGGGCATCGTCGGCCTGGGCCGCATCGGCCAGACGATCGCGAAGCGCGCCACCGGTTTCGAGATGAACATCCGCTACCACAGCCGCCGGCCGGTCGAGGGCGTGCCGTGGCGGCACGAGCCCTCGCTGGTCGAGTTGGCGCGCTGGTGCGACTACCTGGTGGTCATCACCGCCGGCGGTGCCGGCACCAGGCACCTGGTCAACGACGCGGTGCTCGATGCGCTCGGCCCGCGCGGCTTCCTGGTCAACGTGGCGCGCGGTTCGGTGATCGACGAGGCAGCGCTGGTGCGCGCCTTGCAGGCCAGGCGCATCGCCGGCGCCGGGCTGGACGTGTTCGAGAACGAGCCGAACGTTCCCCCCGCGCTGTTCGAGCTCGACAACGTGGTGCTGCTGCCGCACATCGCCAGCGGCACCGAGGAAACGCGCCAGGCCATGGCCGACCGCACTTTCGACAACCTGCAGGGTTTCCTGAGCGAGGGCCGCATGGTCTCGCCGGCGCCCCTGCCCTGAGGACACCACGATGAGAGAGAACCGCCTGCGCACGCTGTGGGCCAATGACCGGGCCGCGGTGAACGGCTGGCTGGCGATTGCCAACAGCTTCTCCGCCGAGACCATGGCCCACCAGGGCTGGGATACGCTGACCATCGACCTGCAGCATGGCGTGATCGACTACCAGGCGATGGTGGGCATGCTGCAGGCCATCTCGACCACGGCCACCGTGCCCATCGTGCGCGTGCCCTGGCTGGAGCCCGGCATCATCATGAAGACGCTGGACGCCGGCGCCTACGGCGTGATCTGCCCGATGGTCAACACGCGGGAGGAGGCGCAGCGCTTCGTCGCCTACACCAGCTATGCGCCGATGGGCACGAGGAGCTTCGGGCCGGTGCGTGCGCTGCTCTACGGCGGTGCCGACTACCCGAGCGAGGCCAACCACACCATCGTGCGCTTCGCGATGATCGAGACGGCGCAGGCGCTGGACAACCTCGATGCCATCCTCTCCGTCGAAGGGCTGGACGCGATCTACATCGGCCCTTCGGACCTGTCGCTGGCGCTGGGCTGCAAGCCGACCTTCGACGACGTCGACCCGAAGGTGGCGCAGGCGATCGACCACATCGTCGCTCGCGCCAAGGTGCATGGCGTGCAGGCCGGCATCCACAACGGCCGCAGCGACGTGGCCAAGGCGCGCATCGCCAAGGGCTTCCGTTTCGTGACGGTGAGTTCCGATGCGCGCCTGCTCGCCGCCGGATCGCAACAACTGCTGGGCGAGATGCGCCAGCGCTGAACGAGGAACATCGCCATGAAGCTGGGATTCATCGGGCTGGGCATCATGGGCGCGCCGATGGCGGGCCACCTGCGTGCCGCCGGGCACGAACTGTTCGTCAACACACGCAGCCAGGTGCCGCAAGCGCTGGCCGACGCCGGCGCGGTCGCCTGTGCCTCACCGAAGGAAGTGGCCGAGCGCGCCGAGGTGATCTTCACGATGGTCCCTGACACGCCGGACGTGGAGAAGGTGCTGTTTGCGGACAACGGGGTGGCCGCCGGTCTGAAGGATGCGAAGCGCGGCCCTGACGGCCGCGTGGGCAAGACGGTGGTGGACATGAGCTCGATCTCGCCGATCGAGACGAAGGCGTTCGCGAAGCGCATCAACGAGCTGGGCTGCGACTACCTGGACGCGCCGGTCAGTGGCGGCGAAGTCGGCGCCAAGGCAGCCAGCCTGACCATCATGATTGGCGGCCCCGAGGCGGCCTTCGAGCGCGTGCTGCCTCTCTTCCAGCTGATGGGCAAGAACATCACGCGTGTGGGTGGCAACGGCGACGGACAGACGACCAAGGTGGCCAACCAGATCATCGTGGCGCTGAACATCGCGGCGGTGGGAGAAGCCCTGGTGTTCGCCAGCAAGGCGGGAGCGGACCCGGCCAAGGTGAGGCAGGCGCTGATGGGCGGCTTCGCGGCCAGCCGCATCCTGGAGGTGCACGGCGAGCGGATGATCAAGCGGACCTTCAACCCGGGCTTCCGCATCGGGCTGCACCAGAAGGACCTGAACCTGGCGCTGCAGGGCGCGAGGGCGCTGGGGGTGAGCCTGCCCGGGACGGCCAACGCGGCGCAGCTGATGCAGGCCTGTGCGGCCAACGGCATGCAGGAGCTGGACCATTCGGCGCTGGTGCGCGCGCTCGAACTGCTCGCCAGGCACGAGGTGGCCTGAGCACCGGTGCGGCCGGCGAACTGAGTTGGCTCAAGGTCCTGCCGCCGCGCGTGGCAGGCACCGGGGTGGGTTTGATCCACCGCAAGACGATACCCGGGGGGGTCGGACACATTGGTGTCGTCGAAAACCACATCCGGGGACATCGCTTGGACACCCACACCACCAGCGGCGACGTCAATGCACGGCCCATGCGGCCGCTTCGGTCGCGTCGTCTTTCGTCGGGCGCGCTGCCGGCGCCGGCGGCCGGCGGGGCCGCGTTCTGGTCGGCCGTGCTCGGCGCCCCGGCGCTGAGCGCCGAGATCGTGGCCGCCTTGCAGGAGCTCGCCCAGGTGCGCGAGTTGCCTGCGGGCAGCCTGCTCGTCTCCACCCGCGAACCGGCGCGTGAGCTGTGCCTGCTGGCCCGCGGCGACGCAGCGCTGGGCAGTGCTTCGCCCGACGGCACCTTCCAGCCCGAACGCAGTGTGCAGGGCCCTGGCTGGCTGGACGCCAGCAGCGCCTGGCTGGGCGGCAACCCGGCGCAGGATGCCGTGGCGCTGTCCGACGTGCAGGTGGTGATGCTGCCGCGCGCGGACCTGCAGACGCTTCTGCAGCAGCACCCCGATCTCGGACGCCGCATGGTGGTCACGCTGGCGCGTCAGGTGCAGTCGTTGACCCTGGCCACCCACGACCTGATGCACAAGGACGCCGAAGGCCGCTTCGCCGCCTGGTTGCTGCAGCGCTGCGCCAGCGAGGCGGCCAGTGACGGCTCGATTACCGTGTCGCTCAACGAGCGCAAGCGCGACATCGCCTCGCAACTGGCGATCACGCCGGAGACGCTGTCGCGCCTGCTGCGCCAGCTCAGCCGCAAGGGGCTGATCTTCGTGTCGGGCTACACCGTGAAGGTGCTCGACGTTGCTGCGCTGCGCGCACTCGCGGGGGACTGAAGCGGCGAGGCGCTGCTGGCCTGCAGCAGCTGCGCGGCCACCGCCGCGGCGATCACCTCGGGCTCCTTGCCGGTGATGCCCGGCAGGCCGATCGGGCAGTGCATGCGCGCGATCGCCTCGGCAGAGATGCCCATCGCCTCGAATCGGTGGATGAAGCGGGCCCGTTTGGTCTGCGAGCCGATCAGTCCGAGGAAGCCGAAGTCGCCGCGCCGCAGGATGGCCTCGGCGATGCGCAGGTCGAGGTCGTGGCGGTGCGTGAGCACCAGGTAGAAGGCTCCGCGCGGAGCGCAGCGCACCTCGGCCTCGGGCGCGTCGACAGCGATCTTGCGTGTGCGGGCCGGCAGTTCACCGTCCGGCGGAAACTCCTCGTCGCGCTCGTCGATCCAGTCGATCAGCCCGTTCAGCGGCGCCAGTGCCCTCACGATCGCCCGCCCGACGTGGCCGGCACCGAAGAGCTGCAGATGGAATCGGGGTGCGGCCAGCGGCCAGGCCGCCACGGCTCTGGCTTCGAGCGCCAAGAAGCCCAGCGTCACCGCGCCGCCGCAGCACTGGCCGAGCGCGGGGCCGAGCGGGTAGTGGGCCGACTGCGGGCCACGCTCGCCCGCTGCGAGCATGCGCCGCGCACGCTCGATCGCCTTCAGCTCCAGGTGACCGCCGCCGATCGTGCCCTCGCAGCGCTCGGCGCTCACCAGCATGCGCGTGCCGGCCTCGCGCGGTGCGGAGCCGAGGGCTTCGGTGACTTCCACCAGCACAGCGGGCGTGCCGGCAGACAGCCAGGCGATCGCGGTGTCGCGCACGCTGGCCATCTCAGCCGGCCTTGCGCACCGCCGTGATGGCGCGAAGGATCGATTCGCTCGTCGCGGGGGCCGACAGCGGCGGATCCACGCGGTGCCCGCCGACCGCCGAGACCGCATCGCGGATCGCATAGAACACCGAGAAGGGCAGCAGCAGCGGTGGTTCGCCGACCGCCTTGCTGCGGTGGATGCTGTCCTCGACGTTGGCGTTCTCGAACAGGCGCACGCGGAAGTCGGTCGGGCAGTCGTTGGCGGTCGGGATCTTGTAGGTGCTCGGCGCGTGGGTGGTCAGCTTGCCGGTCTGCGGGTGCCAGACCAGTTCCTCCATCGTCAGCCAGCCCATGCCCTGGATGAAGGCGCCTTCGATCTGGCCGATGTCGATGGCCGGGTTGAGCGAGCGGCCGACGTCGTGCAGCACGTCGGCGCGTTGCAGCTTCCATTCGCCGGTCAGCGTGTCGACCAGCACCTCGCTGACCGCCGCGCCGTAGGCGAAGTAGTAGAACGGCCGGCCCTGCAGCTTCTCGCGGTCCCAGCTCAGGCCGGGCGTGGCGTAGAAGCCGTCGGACCAGAGTTGCACACGTTCCTGGTAGGCACGCATGACCAGTTGCGTGAAGGGCAGGGTCTGGCCGTTGACGCTCACCTGCCCGCCCGCGAAGCGCACAGCCGAGGCTTCGCCGCCGAACTGGGCCGCCGCACAGGCGGCCAGGCGTTCGCGGATCTGCCGCGCCGCGTCCTGCGCCGCCTTGCCGTTGAGGTCGCTGCCGGTGGAGGCCGCCGTGGCCGAGGTGTTGGCGATCTTCTGCGTGTCGGTGGCGGTGACGCGCACCGACTCGAAGGGCACGCCCAGCTCGTGCGCCACCACCTGCGCCACCTTGGTGTTCAGGCCCTGGCCCATCTCGGTGCCGCCGTGGTTCACCAGGATCGAGCCGTCGTTGTAGACGTGCACCAGCGCGCCGGCCTGGTTGAAGTGCTTGACGTTGAAGGAGACGCCGAACTTCAGCGGCGTCAGCGCGAGGCCGCGCTTGAGCACCGGGCTCGTCGCGTTGAACGCGGCGACGGCCGTGCGGCGGGCGCGGTAGTCGCTGGTCTTCTCCAGTTCGGCCACCAGCTCGTGGATGACGTTGTCCTCGACCTTCTGACCGTACGGCGTCGACTGGCCCTGGCCATAGAAGTTGAGCCGGCGCACGTCCAGCGGGTCCTTGCCCAGCGCGCGGGCGATGCTGTCGAGGATGTTCTCGATCGCGATCGCGCCCTGCGGGCCGCCGAAGCCGCGGAAGGCGGTGTTGCTCTGCGTGTTGGTCTTCGCGGCGAAGCCGTGCATCGCCACGTCGGGCAACCAGTAGGCGTTGTCGAAGTGGCACAGCGCGCGGGTCATCACCGGGCCGGACAGGTCCGCCGAGTGGCCGGCGCGCGAGACCATCGTGACCTCGGCGCCGAGCACGCGCCCCTCGTCGTCGTAGCCGACCTCGTACTCGTACCAGAAGCAGTGGCGCCGGCCGGTGATCAGGAAGTCGTCGTCGCGGTCCAGGCGCAGCTTGACCGGGCGATTCAGCTTCCTTGCCGCCACCGCCGCGATGCAGGCGAACGGCGCCGACTGTGATTCCTTGCCGCCGAAGCCGCCGCCCATGCGCCGGCATTCCACCTGCACGTGGTGCGCATGCAGGTTCAGCGCATGCGCGACGAGGTGCTGCATCTCGCTGGGGTGCTGCGTCGAGCAGTGCACCAGCATGCCGTCGTCCTCCTTCGGGATCGCGTAGCTGATCTGCCCTTCCAGGTAGAACTGCTCCTGGCCGCCGACGTCGAACGTGGCTTTCAACCTGCGCGGTGCGGATTCGATCGCGGCGCGCGCGTCGCCGCGCGCGAGGTGCATCGGCGGCAGCACGTACTGGCCCTTCGCGTGCGCTTCCTGGTGGGCGATCACCGCGGGCAGCGGCTCGATCTGCAGCGCCTCCTTGGCCCTCGCCGCCACGCGGCGCGCGACCTCGCGCGTGGTGGCGATCACCGCGAACACCGGCTGGCCGAGGTAGCGAAGTTCGCCGTCCGCGAGGATGGGGTCGTCGCGGATGATCGAACCGCAGTCGTTGATGCCGGGGATGTCCGCGGCGGTGAGGATGGCCACCACGTCGGGCAGGCTGCGCAGGCCGTCGAGTGTCATGCCGGTGAGGCGGCCATGTGCGACCGGCGACAACCCGAGCGCGCAGTGCAGCGTGCCCGCGAGTTCCGGCAGGTCGTCGATGTAGGTGGCCTCGCCGGCCACATGCAAGTGGGCCGACTCGTGCGCTCGGCCGACGCCGACCTGTGCGGTGGGCGCGAGCAGCGTCGGGGCGATGGGCTTGTTCATCTCAAGCCTCCTCGTGCGTCATCGTCGCGAACACGCTGGTCGCACTCGCCGGCAGCGGATTCGCCGTGCGCGTTTCCAGCCAGAAGCGCTGCAGCAGGTTGGCCGCCACCTGGCGCCGGTAGTCTGCGCTGGCGCGCATATCGGACAGCGGCGTGAAGTCCTCGGCCAGTGCGGCTTGCGCGGCAGCGAGGCTCTTCTCGTTCCACGGCTGGCCGAGCAGCGCGGCTTCGGCCTTCGCGGCGCGCTTGACGATGCCGGCCAGGCCGCCGAAGGCCAGCCGCACGGCGCTGACGCTTTCGCCGTCGAGCTCGATGGACAGGCCCGCACACAGTGCCGAGATGTCGCAGTCGAAGCGCTTGCTGATCTTGTAGGCGCGCACGGTGCGGCGCGCCGGCAGGTCGGGGATGACGATCGCCTGCACGAACTCGCCGCGCTCGAGCCGGTTCTTCATGTAGTCGACGTAGAAGTCGGTCAGCGGCATGCGGCGAACCGTTGCACCCTTGCGCAGTTCGAGCTGCGCATCCAGCGCCATCAGCACCGGCGCGCTGTCGCCGATCGGCGAGCCGTTGGCGATATTGCCGCCCATCGTGCCGGCGTGGCGGATCGGCGGCGAGGCGAAGCGCAGCCAGACATCGGTCAGCGCCGGCCAGCGCTGCGCCAATGCGCGCCAGGCGTCTTCCAGCGACGCGCCGGCGCCGATCCACAGGCCGTCGTCACGAGTCTCGACGCGCTGCAGCTCCTTCACCTCGCCGAGGTAGACGATCTCGCCGAGATCGCGGAACTGCTTGTTGACCCACAGGCCGATGTCGGTCGAGCCGGCGAGCAGCCGCGCATCGGGCTTGGCTTCGCGCAGGCCGGCAAGCGCTTCGAGCGTCTTCGGCGCGTGGAAGCGGGCGCCGCGTTCGTACTCGAAGGTCTCGCCGGATGCGATTCGCTGCAGCGCGGCGATCACCGGGGCCGTGTCCAGCGCGACCCGCGGCAGTTCGAACATGCGCTGGCCGGCGTCGAGGATGGGCCGGTAGCCGGTGCAGCGGCACAGGTTGCCGGAGAGTTCGTCGGCCAGCGCCTGGCGCGTCGGCGTGCGGCCCTGCGCGCAGTGATGTTCGTAGCTGGACCACAGGCTCATCACGAAGCCCGGGGTGCAGAAGCCGCACTGCGAGCCGTGGCAGTCGACCATCGCCTGTTGCGCCGGATGCAGCGCGCCGGCCGGCGAGATCGCCTTCAGATCCTCGACGCTGAACAGCGCCTTGCCTTCCAGCGTGGGCAGGAACTGGATGCAGGCGTTGACGGTCTGCAGCGACAAACCGCGCACCGCATCGGCATCACCCGGCGCCGCCAGCGTGCCGAGCACCACCGTGCAGGCGCCGCAGTCGCCTTCGTTGCAGCCTTCCTTGGTGCCGGTGCAGCGCGCATCCTCGCGCAGCCAGTCGAGCACGCTGGTGGTGGGCGCGGCGTCGGTGACCTCGACGATCTGGCCGCGGTGGAAGAAGCGGATGGGTCGGGTGCTCATCGGATGCAATCAGCGGGTGGTGTCAGTGCGGTTCGTCCTGGGCGCAAGTTACGCCGATCCGGCGCGAGGTGTATACGACCGAATCCATAGCACCTATCATGCATTCAATATGACGGAGCGCGCTGATTTCGACAAGATCGAGCTTCATCTCATCCGGGTGTTGCAGACCTTGATCACCGAACGAAGCGTCTCTCGTGCCGCCATGCGCCTGCGCAGCACGCAACCGGCGGTCAGTGCCCAGCTCAAGCGGCTGCGCGCGCTGACCGGCGACCCGCTTCTGGTGCGCGCCGGCAACGGCATGACGCCGACCGAGACCGCCTTGCAACTCCTGGACCCGGCCAATCGCCTGCTGCAGGACGCCGACCGCCTGTTCAGCCCGCGCAACCGCAGCCGCGGCTTCGAGCCGGCCGAGACTGAGCTGACCTTCCGCATCGCCGCCAGCGACTACCTCGATCCGCTGTTCCTGCCCGAGCTGGTGGCGCATCTCAAGAGCGCGGCGCCGCTTGCCCGGCTCGAGCTGCTGCCGCTGTCCGGCGCGTTCGACTACCGGCGCAGCCTGGCGCAAGGCCAGGTCGACCTGGTGATCGGCAACTGGCTCGAGCCGCCGGGCGAACTGCACCTGGGCCGGCTGATGTCCGACGAGATCGTCTGCCTGGTGGCCGAGGACCACCCCGCGGCACGCCTGAGCAGCCGCGCCTGGACGACCGAGCGCTACCTCGACTGCGAGCATGTCGCACCGACGCCGCTGCACGGCACCACGCCCGGGGTGATCGACGAACACCTGGCCTCGCTGGGCATGAAGCGCGAGGTGGTGGTCAAGAGCGCGCATTTCAGCCTGATCCCGCTGATGGTGGCGCAGAGCCTGCTGGTGCTGACCACCGGGCGGCTGTTCTGCTCGCGCTACGTCGACAGCCTGCCGGTGCGCATCGTGCGCTGCCCGGTGGCCTTCCCGGCGCTGACCTACTACCAGCTCTGGCACGAGCTGACGCATGCCTCGGCGGCCAACCGCTGGCTGCGCGAGCAGGTGCGCGAGGTGGCGCGCAACGTGGCGGGCCATGGCCTGCCGGGGCGCCAACGATGACGCAGCGCCTGGCGATCCGCGGCGACCTGCTCGACTTCACGGCCGAGCCGGCCTGGGGCGAGGTCGACTCGCCGGCGGTGCGCTTTCGCCCTGGCCACTGGCTGCTGGTGGAAGACGGGCGCATCGCCGCGGTGCAGCCCGATGCACCGGATGCGAGCTGGCAGCGCATCGACCACGCCGGGCGGCTGATCCTGCCGGGCTTCATCGACACCCATGTACACAGCCCGCAGCTCGACGTGATCGCCAGCTATGGCACCGAACTGCTCGACTGGCTGAACACCTACACCTTCCCGGCCGAGCGGCGCTATGCCGATCCGGCGCAGGCCGAGGCCGGCGCGGCACTGTTCCTCGACGCGCTGATCGCCCACGGCACCACCTCTGCGGTGGTCTTCCCGACGGTGCACAAGGTCTCGGCCGACGCACTGTTCGCCGCGGCCGCCGAACGCGGCATGCGGCTGATCGCCGGCAAGGTGCTGATGGACCGCCACGCGCCCGACGGCCTGCGCGACGACGTGGTGCAGGCGGAGCGCGACTGCCGTGACCTGATTTCGCGCTGGCACGGCCGCGATCGCCTGGCCTATGCGGTGACGGTGCGCTTCGCGCCGACCAGCACGCCCGAACAGCTGGCGATGGCCGGCCGCCTGTGTGCCGAGGACCCGACGCTGTACATGCAGACCCACGTCGCCGAGAACCGCGACGAGGTGCGCTGGGTGCGCGAGCTGTTCCCCGAAGCGCGCAGCTACCTCGACGTCTACGCCCGTGCCGGCCTGCTGCATGCACGCAGCGTGCTGGCCCACGGCATCTGGCTCGACGACACCGACCGCGCGGTGCTGCGCGAGGCGGGGGCACAGATCGCGCACAGCCCGTCGTCGAACCTGTTCCTCGGCAGCGGCCTGTTCGACTGGCGTGCCGCCGAAGCGGCGGGCGCTGCGGTGAGCATGGCCAGCGACGTCGGTGGCGGCACCAGCCTGTCGATGCATCGCACGCTGGCCGACGCCTACAAGGTGCAGGCGATGGCCGGCGAGCGGCTGACCGCGTGGAAGGCGCTGCACGCCGCCACGCGCGGCGCGGCGCGGGCGCTGTCGCTCGAACACGAGATCGGCACGCTGGAGGCCGGCCGGCTGGCCGACCTCTGCGTGTGGGACTGGGCCGCCGGCCCGGTGGCCGAGCGCCGCATGGAGGTGGCGCGCGGCTTGCATGAGAAGGTGTTCGCGTGGATGACGCTCGGCGACGAGCGCTGCCTCGCCGCCGCCTACGTCAACGGCGTGCAGAGACATCGCCGGTAGAACAGGGCCGTGTGGCCGAAGGAGACAAGCATGCTGCGACTCGAGCTGATCGCCATCAGCAAGCAGTACCCGGCCGTGAAGGCCAACGACCGCGTCAACCTGCGCGTCAAGCCGGGTGAGATCCACGCCGTGCTCGGCGAGAACGGCGCGGGTAAGTCGACCATGATGAAGATGATCTACGGCGCGGTCCGCCCCGACGAGGGCGAGATCCGTTGGAACGGCCAGGCCGTGCAGATCGCTTCGCCCGCCCAGGCGCGCACGCTGGGCATCAGCATGGTCTACCAGCACTTCAGCCTGTTCGACACGCTGACCGCGGCGGAGAACGTCTGGCTCGGCCTCGACAAGAGCCTCACGCTCGCCGAGGTCACCGCGCGCATCAACCAGGTGGCGGGTGTGTACGGCCTGGACGTCGATGCGCTGCGCCCGGTGCACACGCTGTCGGTCGGCGAGCGCCAGCGCGTCGAGATCGTGCGCGCGCTGCTGACCAACCCCAAGCTGCTGATCCTCGACGAGCCGACCTCGGTGCTGACACCGCAGGCGGTCGAACGGCTGTTCGTCACGCTGCGCAAGCTCGCCGACGAAGGCTGCTCGATCCTCTACATCAGCCACAAGCTCGACGAGATCCGGGCCCTTTGCCACCACTGCACCGTGCTGCGCGGCGGCAAGGTTACCGGCGAGGTCGACCCGACGAAGGAAACCAATGCCAGCCTGTCGCGCCTGATGATCGGCGCCGAGCCGCCGCAGCTGCAGCACATCCAGGCGAAGCTGGGCGGCACCGCGCTCGAGGTGAAGGGCCTGTCGGTGCCCAAGGCCGACCCGTTCGCGACCACGCTGTCGGACATCGGCTTCGAGGTGCGCGCCGGCGAGATCGTCGGCATCGCCGGTGTCTCGGGCAACGGCCAGCAGGAGCTGATGGCGGCGCTCTCCGGCGAGGATCCGCGCGCGCCGGCCGGTTCGATCAAGCTGTTCGGCCAGGACATCGCCCACGACTCGCCGCGCAAGCGCCGCAAGGAGGGGCTGCACTTCGTGCCCGAGGAGCGGCTCGGCCGCGGTGCGGTGCCGACACTGTCGCTCGCACAGAACACGCTGCTGACGCGCACCGGCACGGTCGAGCGCTCGGGCTGGGTCCGCACCGGTGACGTGACGAAGCTGGCGCAGGACCTGATCAAGCGCTTCAACGTCAAGGCCGGTGGCCCCGAGGCGGCGGCGAAGAGCCTGTCCGGCGGCAACCTGCAGAAGTTCATCGTCGGCCGCGAGATCGATGCCGACCCCAAGCTGCTGATCGTCTCGCAGCCGACCTGGGGCGTGGACGTCGGCGCGGCAGCGCAGATCCGCGGCGAGCTGCTGGCGCTGCGCGACAAGGGTTGCGCGCTGCTCGTCGTCAGCGAGGAGCTCGACGAGCTGTTCGAGATCTGCGACCGGCTGGTGGTGATCGCGCAGGGCAGGGTGTCGCCGAGCATCGCCACCTCGAAGGCAACGATCGAGATGATCGGCGAGTGGATGTCGGGGCTGTGGAACAAGGAGGCTTCCCATGCTGAAGCTTGAAGCGCGCCCCGAGGCGTCGAAGTTCATGTCCATCGCCTCGCCGCTGCTGGCGCTGGCGATCACGGTGGTCATCGGCACGCTGCTGTTCATCGCGCTCGGCAAGGACCCGCTGCGCGGCCTGCAGGTGTTCTTCGTCGAGCCGGTGAAGAGCGCCTACGCGCTGTCCGAACTGGCGATGAAGGCGACGCCGCTGCTGCTGATCGCACTCGGCCTGGCGGTGTGCTTCCGCTCCAACGTCTGGAACATCGGCGCCGAGGGCCAGTTCGTCATGGGCGCCATCTTCGCCAGCGGCGTGGCGATGCAGGCGACGGCGGAGACCGGCCGCTGGATCGTCATCGCGGTGCTGCTCGCCGGTGTGCTGGGCGGCATGGTCTGGGCCGGCATCGTCGCGCTGCTGCGCGACCGCTTCAACGCCAGCGAGATCCTGGTCAGCCTGATGATGGTCTACATCGCCGACATGGTGCTGAGCTACCTCGTCTACGGGCCCTGGAAGGACCCGGCCGGCTACAACTTCCCGCAGACCATCACCTTCCTGAAGAGCACGCAGGTGCCGCGCCTGTTCGACGGCTCGCGCGTCAACATCGGGCTGCTGATCGCGCTGGCCGCGGTGCTGGCGTTCTGGGTGCTGCTGTTTCGCACTTACGCCGGCTTCCAGCTGCAGGTCGGCGGCCTGGCGCCGGCGGCGGCGCGTTACGCGGGCTTCTCGTCGCGCAAGGCGCTGTGGATGGCGCTGCTGATCTCCGGCGGCATGGCCGGCCTGGCCGGGGCGCTGGAGGCCGCCGGGCCGCTCGGCCAGCTGACGCCGCACGTGCCGGCGGGCTATGGGTTCGCGGCGATCATCGTCGCCTTCGTCGGCCGGCTGCACCCGGTGGGCGCGATCTTCGCGGCCATCCTGATGAGCATGTTCTACATCGGCGGCGAACTGGCGCAGTCGCGCCTGGGCCTGCCCAAGTCGCTGACCGGCGTGTTCCAGGGCCTGCTGCTGTTCACGCTGCTGGCCTGCGACACGCTGATCCACTATCGAATCCGCTGGAAGGCGGCACCGCCGAAGGCGGCCAAGCCCGTCGTGTCGCAGCAACCCAAGGAGGCTTGACATGGAATCCTTCGCACTCCTGCTCGCCGCCACCTTCAACGCCGGCACCGTGCTGGCCATCGCCGCGCTCGGCCTGCTGATCAACGAACGCGCCGGCATCGTCAACCTCGGTGCCGAGGGCATGATGCTGGTGGCCGCGATCGCCGGCTTCGCCACCGCGGTGCACACCGGCAACGACTGGCTGGCCTTCGCCGCCGGCGCCGGTGCCGGTGCGCTGATGGCCGCGGCCTTCGGCGCGCTGGTCATCTGGCTGAACACCAACCAGTACGCCACCGGCCTGGCGCTGAGCCTGTTCGGCACCGGCTTTTCGGCCTTCGTGGGCATCAAGTACACGCAGGAGAAGCTCACCGAGCGGGCGCACTTCGACCTGCCCTTCCTGTCGGACATTCCCTTCATCGGCCCGGCGGTGTTCAAGCAGCATCCGATGGTCTACCTCGCGGTGCTGTTCACCGTCGCGCTGGCCTGGTTCCTCTACCGCTCGCGCGCGGGGCTGGTGCTGCGCGCGGTGGGCGAGTCGCCTGAGTCGGCCCATGCGCTGGGCTACCCGGTGCGGCGCATCCGGCTGCTCGCGGTGATGACTGGCGGCGCGCTGTGCGGCGTGGCCGGCGCCTACATCTCGGTGATCTACACGCCGCTGTGGGTGGAGGGCATGATCGCCGGCAAGGGCTGGATCGCGCTGGCCCTCACCACCTTCGCCACCTGGCGACCGGCACGTGTCTTGCTCGGTGCCTACCTGTTCGGCGGCGTGACCATGCTGCAGTTCCACCTGCAAGGAGAAGGCGTGCAGATCCCGAGCCAGTTCCTCACCATGCTGCCCTACGTGGCCACCATCGTGGTGCTGGTGCTGATCTCGCGCAACGCCAACTTCATCAAGGTCAACATGCCGGCGTCGATCGGCAAGCCGTTCTTCCCGGGCTCCTGAGCGGCCTGTGGGCTGACCCATAATTTCGCGTTTCAACGCTCCCTCGCATCTCAACCTGGAGACGACATGACGTCACAAAGCAAGCGTTCCCTGATCAAGCTGGCCGGCTGGAGCACGCTCGCCGCCACCGCCGCGCTGGTGGGCTGCGGCAAGAAGGAAGAAGCGCCGGCCGCTGCCGCGCCTGCCGCCTCGCCGGTAGCCGCCGCGCCGGCCAAGCCGGAGCCGCTGAAGATCGCCTTCGCCTACGTCGGCCCGGTCGGCGACGGCGGCTGGACCTTCGCCCACGACAACGGCCGCAAGGCGGTCGAGAAGGAGTTCGGCGACAAGGTGGTCACCAGCTTCGTCGAGAAGGTGCCCGAGGCGGCCGATGCCGAGCGTGTGTTCCGCGACATGGCCGGCCAGGGCAACAAGCTGATCTTCGGCACCACCTTCGGCTACATGGAGCCGATGCTCAAGGTCGCGGCCGACATGAAGGACGTCAAGTTCGAGCATGCCACCGGCTACAAGCAGGCCGAGAACATGCGCACCTACGACAGCCGCACCTACGAGGGCGCCTACATGGCCGGCGTGATCGCCGGCGGCATGACGAAGACGAACACGCTGGGCGTGGTCGGCTCGATCCCGATTCCCGAGGTGATCCGCAACATCAACAGCTTCACGCTGGGCGCGCAGTCGGTGAATCCGAAGATCAAGACCAAGGTGGTCTGGGTCAACGAGTGGTTCAATCCGCCCAAGGAAACCGAGGCCGCGCAGTCGCTGCTCAACGGCGGCGCCGACGTGCTGTTCCAGAACACCGACTCCTCGGCCGTGCTGCAGACCGCCGGCAAGGCGAAGAAGTACGCCTTCGGCTGGGACAGCGACATGAGCGCCTACTCGCCGGAAGCGCACCTGGCCTCGGCCGTGATCAACTGGGGCCCGTACTACATCAAGGCGACGAAGGACGCGCTGGAAGGCACCTGGAAGGGCAACGAGGCCTCGTGGTGGGGCGTCAAGGAAGGTGCGATCGACATCGTGTCGATCTCCGACAAGGTGCCCGCCGAGATCAAGACCAAGGTCGAGACCGTCAAGGCCGGCCTGAAGGACGGCAGCTTCGCGATCTGGAAGGGCCCGATCGTCGGCCAGGACGGCAAGGAGATCCTCGCCAAGGACGTGGTCGCCGACGACAAGTTCCTCGGCGGCATCAAGTTCTACGTCAAGGGCGTCGAAGGCAAGGTGCCGGGCGACAAGTGAAGCCCGAACAGCGCTTCGCCCACCCGGTGCTTGACGCATCGGCGCTGGGCGCGGCGCCGGTCGCGGTGCGGCTGCTGGGCGACGACGTCGTGCTGTGGCGCGACGAGTCCGGCACCCCGCGCGCCGCGCCCGACCGCTGTCCGCACCGCGGCACGCGGCTGTCCCTCGGCCGCATCTGCGCCGGGCAGATCGAATGCCCGTACCACGGCTGGCGCTTCGACGGCGCCGGCCGCTGTGTGCACATCCCCGCGCTGCCCGACTTCACGCCGCGGGCGACGCATGCGGTGGCGATCTTCGGTGTGATCGAAGCGCACGGCCTGCTCTGGCTGCACCTCGACCCCGAGGCGGTGCTGCCGCGCTTCGACGCCGAGACCGACCCGAAGCTGCGCAAGCTCAACGTCGGGCCCTACGACGTCGCAACGAGCGCGCCGCGCATCGTCGAGAACTTCCTCGACCTGGCGCACTTCGGCTTCGTGCACGAAGGCTGGCTGGGCGACCGAGCGCACGTGGCGCTCGATAGCTACCGTGTCGAGCCGACGGCCAACGGCTTCGTCGCCACGGGCTGCCGTGCCTGGCAGCCGCAGAGCAACCGCCTGTCCTCCGAAGGCAGCTGGGTCGACTACCGCTACGAGCTGACGGCGCCGTATGCGGCCGTGCTCACCAAGCTGCCCGAGAAGCAGGACGGCTACCGCGACGAGATCGCGCTGTTCGTCTGCCCGGTCGACGAGGACGCCAGCCGCGTCTGGTTTCGCATGGCGCTGACCGACCACGATTCCAGCGACGAACAGGTCCGCACCTTCCAGCACACCATCTTCACTCAGGACCAGCCGGTGCTCGAGTCGCAGCGCCCGCGGCGCCTGCCGCTGTCCGGCGGCGAGGTCCACTGCGCCGCCGACCGCAGCTCGGCCGCCTACCGCCGCTTCCTCGGCGAGCACGGCATCACCTTCGGAACCTGTTGAGGAGCCCTCCGCCATGACCTCCGCCATGAGCACCATCGCTTTCGACCGCATCCCGCGCGAGCGCCTGCCGGCGCTGCTGGCGGAGATGCCCAAGGCCGAGCTGCACATCCACATCGAGGGCTCGCTGGAGCCCGAGCTGATCTTCGCGCTGGCCAGGCGCAACGGCGTGGCGCTGCCGTACCCCAGCGTCGTGGCGCTGCGCGCGGCTTACGCCTTCACCGACCTGCAGAGCTTCCTCGACATCTACTACGCCGGCGCCAGCGTGCTGCTCAAGGAGCCCGACTTCTTCGACATGGCCTGGGCCTACCTGCAGCGCGCCGCGGCCGACAACGTGCTGCACACCGAGATCTTCTTCGACCCGCAGACGCACACGGCGCGCGGGGTCGACATCGGCACGGTGATCAAGGGGCTGGACCACGCCTGCCACCGTGCCCACCAGGAGCTGCGCGTCAGCGCCAAGCTGATCCTGTGCTTCCTGCGCCATCTCAGCGAGGAGGACGCGATGGCGACGCTGGAGGCGGCGCTGCCCTATCGCCACCACTTCATCGGCGTCGGTCTGGACAGCAGCGAGCGTGGCCACCCGCCGGAGAAGTTCGCGCGCGTGTTCGACCGTGCGCGTGCGGCCGGGCTGCATGTGGTCGCGCACGCTGGCGAAGAGGGGCCGCCGGAGTACATCAGGAGCGCGCTCGACGTGCTCGAGGTCGAGCGCATCGACCACGGCGTGCGCGCGGTGGAAGACCCCTCGCTGATGCAGCGCCTGGCCGCGATGGGCATGCCGCTGACGGTCTGCCCGCTGTCCAACGTCAAGCTGTGCGTCTACAAGACCATGGCCGAGCACCAGCTGCCGGCGCTGCTCGCCGCGGGGCTGAAGGTGACCGTCAACTCCGACGACCCCGCCTACTTCGGTGGCTACATCAACCAGAACTTCGCCGAGACCTTCGCCGCGCTGCCGCAGCTCGGTGCGCGCGAGGCCTACACGCTGGCGCGCAACAGCTTCGAGGCGAGCTTCGCCGACGCGGGCGCCAAGTCGCACTGGATCAACCAGCTCGACCTGGCCTTCGAGGAGGCTGGAACCGCTCAGTGAAGCTGCGCCGGTGCCTGGGCGATGCATGCGCAAGGCGCCGATTGCGCGGTGCAGGCGCTCATCGCCTGCCAGCGCGCACGCAGGCCCAGCGCGATGCGCTGGAAGGGTTCGCTGACGCCCAGGTGCCCGGCCAGCAGTTCCAGGTTGCGGCCGATCTTGGCGCCCATCAGCAGGCGCTGTTCGGGGTGCAGGTCGGCCTGCAGCGCCTGCGCGTAGCCGGTCATCAGCGCCAGCGTGCCGGCCAGCACGGCTTCCACGCTCGGCAGGTCATGCTCTTCGTCGAGCGGGCGTTCGTTCGGGGTCATGGGCATCTCCTTGGGCGGGACGGACCCATTCTGTCGCAAATACGAATCATTCGCAAATAGACCTGGTGACGGCGGGTGTCGGCCGCCGGAGCCCGAGGGGCGACCTGCGACAATCGCGCCAGCAAAGCGGCAGTGCTCCCTGCCGCTTTGTGCTTTTCATCCGGAGCCATGTAGAGGAACACCATGCACAAAAACCTCGCCCGCGCGGCCGCGCTCGCCGCTGCGTTGCTGAGTCCCTTCCACACCCCCGCCCAGACGCCGCCGCTCAAGGTCGGCTTCGTCTATGTCAGTCCGGTCGGCGAGGCCGGCTGGAGCTTCCAGCACGACCTCGGCCGCCGCGAGATGGAACGTGCGCTGGGCGCCCGCGTGAAGACCACCGTGGTGGAGGCCGTCGCGGAAGGCGCCGACTCCGAGCGCGTGATGCGCGATCTCGCCGCGCAAGGCCACCAGCTCATCTTCGCCACCAGCTTCGGCTACCTCGAGCCGGCGCTGCGCGTGGCGGCCGCGTTCCCGCAGGTCAGGTTCGAGCATGCCGGCGGCTACAAGACCGCGGCCAACCTGAACACCTACAACGCGCGCTACTACGAGGCCCGTTACCTGGCCGGCTGGCTGACCGGAAAGACCAGCAGGTCGGGCATCGCCGGCTACGTCGCCGGCTTCCCGGTGCCCGAGGTGGTGCAGGGCATCAACGCCTTCGCGATCGGCCTGCGCGAGGCGAATCCGAAGGCGCAGTTGCGCGTGCTGTGGCTGAACGCCTGGTTCGACCCGGCGCGCGAGCGCGAGGCCGCGCAGACGCTGATCAACCAGGGCGCCGACGTGCTGACCAACCACAGCGGCTCGCCCGCGGTGCCGCAGGCGGCGCAGGCAGCGTTCAAGGACAAGGGCGTGCGCGTGGTCGCCTACCAGAGCGACATGAAGGCCTTCGCGCCTGACGCGCAGCTCGCCGCGGTGACCCATCACTGGGGCGGCCACTACACGCGCGTCGCGCAGTCGGTGCTCGAAGGGCGCTGGAAGCCGACGCCGGTGTGGGCGGGCATGAAGGACGGTCTGGTGCAGCTCAGCGCCGTCGATGCCACGCTGCCGGCGGCCGTGCGCGACGAACTGGAAGCCAAGCGCCGGGCCATCGCCGAAGGGCGCTTCAAGCCCTTCCGCGGCCCGCTGGCCGACAACAGCGGACGCGAGCGCATCGCCCGCGGCGCGATCCTCGACGACGCCGCCATCGCCGGCATGAACTGGCTCGCCGCCGGCGTGGTCGGCTCTCTGCCGGGGCAGTGATTCAGTTCGCCAGTGCTGCCGCGTCCGGCCCGAAGGCGTAGGCGTCCATGCCCAGGCAGCCGTAGGTGACGCTGTCGTGCAGGCGAAGCGGCGCGGCGTCGCGCCCGCCGGCGCCGGCGGCCACGTACCAGGGCAGCAGGTGCTCGTCGGTCGGGTGCATGTCGACGGCGTGCGGCGCCTGCGCGCGGTAGTCGAACAGCGCCTCCCAGTCGCGTGCAGCGCTGCGACCGAACATCCAGTCGCGGAAGGCCCGGCTTTCGGCTATCTCCGGCGCGTCCACCGGCCCGCGCATGCCGGTCGAGAACACCCGTCGCAGGTTGTGCGTGATGCTGCCGCTGGCCAGCACCAGCACACCTTCTTCGGCCAGCGGCGCCAGCGCGGCGCCGAGCGCGAACTGCTGCGCCGGCGACTGCGAAGGCACGAAGGCCAGCGGCAGGATCGGGATGTCGGCCTCAGGGAACATGTAGCGCAGCGGCGTCCAGTTGCCGTGGTCCAGCCCGCCCTCCGGGCTGAGATGCACCGGCAGGCCGGCCTCGCCCATCAGCACCGCAACGCGCTCGGCCAGCGTGGGCGCGCCCGGCGCGTCGTAGCGCAGCGTGTAGAGCGTCGGGTCGAAGCCGCCGAAATCGTAGACCGCCTCGTGGCGCGCTCCGGCGAGCAGCACCGGGGCACGCGCCGCGGTGTGGGCCGAGACGGCGAGGATCGCCTTCGGCC
>NZ_CALRZC010000084.1:0-31525 GCF_943372545.1 Variovorax sp. YR752
CTTCCAGGCCTGCGAGTTCCTGATGGACTACCTGAAGACGCAGGCGCCGTTCTGGAAGAAAGAGCAGACGCCCGAAGGCGCGCGCTGGGTCGATGCCCGCGTGACCGACGACGAGGCGCTGGCACGCTGGGGCATCGCGGCCTCGAACAGCGCCACCTGAGCGGAGCGTTCGGCGCGTTCGAGACTTACGGCGCGATCAGCGCCGAGGTCGCCAGTGCCTTGGCTTCCGCACCGCACTCCTGAGCGGGCACCGCACCCGCCGCGCGTGCCTTCGCAATCTCCGACCGGGCGCCCGCCATCTGTGCCTGGAACACCGGATTCGTGTGCAGCTTCGCCACGGTCGCTGCGCCGACCAGCCGGCCGTTCTCGATGTCGCTCTGCCAGTGCACGCCGCAGATCGCGCGGCTCTGCGAGAAGGCCCGGCCGCGCTGCAGCAGCGCGTCGGCGCGTTCGGGCGCGAGTTCCGTCAGCACCAGCGCCCAGGCCCAGCCCAGGGCTGCGTGGCCTGAGGGGTAGGAGCCGTCCTTGGCCAGAAAGGCTTCTTCGGCGGGTGTGCAGCTGCCGGTCTTGAACGCGACGAAGGGGCGCGTGCGGTTGTAGGTGTTCTTGGCCTTGTAGGTGGCCGAGCCGGCGTCGGCCAGCGTGCGACGCAGCAGCATGTTCAGGTTCGGCGTGGCTTGCTCAGAGATGGGCATGCCCAGCGCGCACGAGAACACCTCGGTGGCCTTCGGAAACTTGAGGTTGGCGTCCTGCACCGCCAGCGCGCCGCGCGGCGTGCCCTGCAGGGCCGTGAGCGCGCGGAAGGTGGCGCCATCGGCTGCCAATGCGGCCGAGCCCTCGGCCGGGGGCGCCGGCAGCAGGGCGAGGCTGTCGGGCAACTCGGCAGCGGGCAGGTAGCCCTTCAGGTAGCCCGAACCCGGGCGCAATTCGCCGACTTCGGCAGGGGAAATGGGGGCGGTGCTGCCGCAGGCGCCGAGCAGCAGCGCGGCCGCCAGCGAGGCGGCGAGGGTCGTGAATCGCATGGGGGATGTGTCTCCGGCTTTGTTGTTGGAAGGCGAGAGCCCATCGTAGGGGGACCTCGCCGGGCCGGAAGATCACCCAGGTGACGGCCCTCTCAGGCCGTACCAGGCCGCGCAGCTCAGGGCTTGAAGCCGCTCGCCTGGATGATCTTTTCCCAGGTCTGCGTGTAGCTGCGCACGCGGCCCGCGAACTGGCCTTGGGGCTCGTAGCCGACCGTCAGGCCCATGGTGGTGAGCTTCTGCTTCACGTCGGGCATGGCCAGCACCTTCTGCAGCGCATCGCCGTACCTGTCGATGACGGCCTGCGGCGTGCCGACCGGCGCGAAGATGCCGTAGTAGGGCAGGTCTTCGAGGTTCGCAAAGCCCAGCTCGGTGAAGGTCGGCACGTTCGGCAGCAGCGCCTGCCGCTTGGCGCCGATGGACGCCACGATGCGCACCTTGCCCGCGCGGTGGTTCTCGATGAAGTCCGGCACCGAGGCGATGCCCGCGGTGATCTGGTTGCCCAGCATGTCGGCCGTCATGGGCGCGCTGCCGCGGTACGGTGCGGGCTGCACGTCGATCTTGTACTTGTCCGAGATCATCTTCACGAGGAACTCGGGGATCGACGCCGGCGCCGGCACGCCGATGGTCTCCTTGCCGCCCTTTTGCGTGCGGATCCACTTCACGTACTCGTCGATGCTCTTGGCCGGCGTGCCGCCCGACACCGCCAGCACGTTGGCAAAGGTGGCAAAGCCGGCCACGGGCACGAAGTCGGTGGCGGGGTTGAAGCCCGGGTTTTTCACCACCTGCGGCAGGATCGAAATGGAGTGGTCATGCGACAGGAACAGCGTGTGGCCGTCGGCCGGCGCGGCCTTCAGCGCCTGCGCCGCAATCTGGCCGCCCGCACCCGCGCGGTTCTCGACCACCACGGGCACACCCAGCACGTCCTTGAGCTTTTCGCCCAGGGTGCGCGCAATCGCGTCGGTGCCCGCGCCGGCGGGAAAGCCCACCAGGAGGCGCACCGGCGTGCCGCTCTGGGCTTGTGCCAGCCCGGCCATGCCCAGGGCAGTCGCCAAGAGACCCACGCTGAACGCGCGGCGCATCGGCTGGACGCGCTGCATTGAAAAAACCATGATCGACTCCATTCGAGATAAAGAGAGAAATGCCTGTGGCAGGACGGTGCGGGGCCCGGTGCAATACCCGTGCCCAGGGTGCAAATCCGATTCACAACCTTGAATCGTGCCCGAACAGCCCTATTTTGGATGCAGGAATACCACCATGCGACAAGACAAACTCACCACCAAATTTCAGGAAGCACTGAGCGACGCCCAGACGCTGGCGCTCGGTAACGACAACGCCTACATCGAACCGGCCCACCTGCTGGTCGCGATGCTGCGCCAGGACGACGGCCCGCGTGCCCTGCTGGAGCGTGCCGGCGTCAACGTGCCCGGGCTGCTGCAGGCGGCCGAGGGCGCCATCAAGAAACTGCCCCAGGTGCAGGGCCACGACATCGTGCAGGTCGGCCCCGAGCTGGGCAAGCTGCTGCAGGCGACCGAGAAGGAAGCCATCAAGCGCAATGACCAGTTCATTGCGGGCGAACTCTTTCTGCTCGCCGTGGCCGACAGCAAGGCCGACATCGGCAAGCTGGCCAAGGAGAACGGCCTGAGCCGCAAGTCGCTCGAATCGGCCATCGAGGCCGTGCGCGGCGGGCAGGGCGTGAACAGCGCCGATGCCGAAGGCCAGCGCGAAGCCCTCAAGAAATACTGCATGGACCTCACCGAGCGCGCCCGCCTGGGCAAGCTCGATCCGGTCATCGGCCGCGACGAAGAAATCCGCCGCGCCATCCAGGTGCTGCAACGCCGCACCAAGAACAACCCCGTGCTCATCGGCGAACCCGGCGTGGGCAAGACCGCCATCGTCGAAGGCCTGGCGCAGCGCATCGTCGCGGGCGAAGTGCCCGAGTCGCTCAAGGGCAAACGTGTGCTGTCGCTCGACATGGCCGCGTTGCTCGCGGGCGCCAAGTTCCGCGGCGAGTTCGAAGAGCGCCTGAAGACCGTGCTCAACGAACTCGCGAAGGACGAAGGCCAGACCATCGTCTTCATCGACGAGCTGCACACCATGGTCGGCGCCGGCAAGGCCGAAGGCGCGATGGACGCGGGCAACATGCTCAAGCCCGCGCTCGCGCGCGGCGAGCTGCACTGCGTGGGCGCCACCACGCTCGACGAGTACCGCAAGTACATCGAAAAAGATGCCGCGCTGGAGCGCCGCTTCCAGAAGATCATCGTGGGCGAGCCCACCGTGGAAGCCACCATCGCCATCCTGCGCGGCCTGCAGGAGAAGTACGAAGTGCACCATGGCGTGCAGATCACCGACCCGGCCATCGTGGCCGCGGCCGAACTGTCTGACCGCTACATCACCGACCGCTTCCTGCCCGACAAGGCCATCGACCTGATCGACGAGGCCGCGGCCAAGATCAAGATCGAGATGGACTCCAAGCCCGAGGTCATGGACCGCCTCGACCGTCGCCTCATCCAGCTGCAGATCGAGCGCGAAGCCGTGCGCCGCGAAAAGGACGAGGCCTCGCAGAAGCGCTTCGGCCTCATCGAGGACGAGATCACCAAGCTGCAAAAGGAAATCGCCGACTACGACGAGATCTGGCAGGCCGAGAAGGCCCAGGCGCAGGGCAGCGCGCACATCCGCGAAGAGATCGAGAAACTCAAGATCGAGATCAAGGACTGGGAGCGCAAGGGCGACTTCAACAAGCTCGCCGAGCTGCAATACGGCCAGCTGCCGGCACTCGAGAAGCGCCTGAAGGAAGCCGAAGAGAGCGAGGCGAACAAGGGCAAGTCCAGCGCGCCCACGCTGCTGCGCACGCAGGTCGGCGCGGAAGAAATCGCCGAGGTCGTGGCGCGCGCCACCGGCATTCCGGTCGCCAAGCTGATGCAGGGCGAGCGCGACAAGCTGCTCGTCATGGAAGACAGGCTGCACGAGCGCGTGGTCGGTCAGGACGAGGCCATCGGTGCGGTCGCCAATGCGATCCGTCGCTCGCGCTCGGGCCTGAGCGATCCGAACCGCCCCACGGGTTCGTTCCTGTTCCTCGGCCCCACGGGCGTGGGCAAGACCGAGCTGTGCAAGGCGCTCGCGGGTTTCCTGTTCGACAGCGAAGACCACCTGATCCGCATCGACATGAGCGAGTTCATGGAGAAGCATTCGGTCGCCCGCCTCATCGGCGCGCCGCCGGGCTACGTGGGCTATGAAGAGGGCGGCTACCTCACGGAAGCCGTGCGCCGCAAGCCCTACAGCGTGGTGCTGCTCGACGAGGTCGAAAAAGCCCACCCCGACGTGTTCAACGTGCTGCTGCAGGTGCTCGACGACGGCCGCCTCACGGACGGCCAGGGCCGCACCGTGGACTTCAAGAACACCGTCATCGTGATGACCAGCAACATCGGCTCGCCGATCATCCAGGCGATGGTGGGCCAGCCCAGCGAAGACATCAAGGAAGCGGTGTGGGACGAGCTGAAGAACTACTTCCGCCCCGAGTTCCTGAACCGCATCGACGAGACGGTCGTGTTCCACGCGCTCGACGCGAAGAACATCGAATCGATCGCGGCGATCCAGCTCAAGGTGCTCAAGGCGCGCCTCGCGAAGATGGACCTGGGCCTGGAGGTGTCGCCTGCGGCGCTGGCCGAAATCGCCAAGGTCGGCTTCGACCCGGTGTTCGGTGCGCGTCCGCTCAAGCGCGCCATCCAGCAGCGCATCGAGAACCCGCTCTCGCGGCTGCTGCTCGACGGCAGCTTCGGGCCGAAGGACACGATCGAGGTCGAAACCGACCCGATCCAGTCGCCGGGCCAGTTCTCGTTCCGCAAGGGCGGGGAACCAACGGCGGCTGCATCGGCCTAAAGTCGGATGATGAACTTCATTCTTCGCGTCATTCTTCTGCTCCTGGGGCTGGTTTTCGCGGCCAGCCTGGCCGTGGCGGCCCTGCTGCTGGCGGCGGTGTGGGGTGTGCGCTACGCCTGGGGGCGCGTCACAGGCAAGCCCGTGACGCCCTGGGTCATGCGTTTCAACCCCCGCTCAGGCTTCGACCGATTTCGCCATGCGGCACAGCAGCCCGCCGAGCCCACGGCGGCTGACGTGGTCAGCGCCCGTGCGCGCGGCGAGTCGGTGCGCAGCCCGGTCGTGCTGGGCCCCGCCGACGATGTGACCGACGTGCGGGCCCGGCCCGTGCGCGGCGACTGAACCTCGTTTCCCCCGGTCAGGCGCTGTACAGCGCCTCGATCTCGCTGGCGTAAGACTTGTAGATGCTGGAGCGCCGCACCTTCATGGTGGCGGTGACTTCACCGTCGTCATGGTCCAACTCTTTGGTGAGCAGATGAAAACGTCTGATCTGCGACACCTGCGCCAGCTTCCCATTGCCGCGCGCCACTTCGGCCTCGATCAGCGCGCGCACCTTGGGTTCTTCCACCAGTGAGCGGAAATGCGTGAAGGGCAGGCGCTGCGCCTCGGCCCATTTGCCGACGGTCTCGTAGTCGATCTGCAGCAGCGCACCGACGAACTTGCGGCTGTCCGCCACCACGATGCATTCCTTGATGAAGGGGCTGCCCTTCATGGTGTTCTCGATCTCCGAGGGCGTGAGGTTCTTGCCGCCGGCGGTGATCATGATGTCCTTCAGCCGGTCGACGATGCGCAGCTGGCCGCCGGCTTCCTCGCGCACCACGTCGCCCGTGTGCAGCCAGCCGTCGCGGATCGATGAGGCCGTGGCTTCGGGGTTCTTGTAGTAGCCCTCGAACACCATGTCGCCGCGCAGCAGCAGCTCGCCGGCTTCGCCCACGCGGTGCTCGGTGCCGTGCGTGGGTGGGCCGACGGTGCCGATGGTCACGGCGTCCGCGCGGTGGCCCGCGACCATGCCGGTCGATTCGGTCAGCCCATACACCTCGACCAGCGGCACGCCCAGCGTGCGAAAGAAGCGCACCACGTCCGCGGGAATCGGCGCCGCGCCCGTGAGCGCAATGCGTGCGCGGCGCAGGCCGATGAAGTTCTGCAGCGCGCGCAGCACGGTCCAGTAGGCGAGGGCGAAACGGCCGCGCTCGGCCAGCGTCCAGGCGCTGCGCGGTTTCTCGGCCAGCGGCGCGCAGGCCTCGATGGCCTTGCGGAACAGCGCGCGCTGCAATCCGCCGGCTTCCTGCATCTTGATGCTGATGCCCGCATGCAGCTTTTCCCAGATGCGCGGCACGCCGAGGAACATGGTGGGCGCGACCTCGCGCAGGTCTTCCTGCACGGTGCGGATCGATTCGCCGAAGTTGACCTGCGAGCCCAGGTACAGCGGCACGAAGGCCGTGAGCATCTGCTCGGCGACGTGGCACAGCGGCAGGTACGACAGGTGCGTGGTGTTGCCGTCGAGTGCCAGCCGTTCGACGATGCCGGGCACGACGCCGCGGATGTTGCGGTACGAAATCATCGCGCCCTTGGGCTTGCCGGTGGAGCCCGAGGTGTAGATCATCAAACCGATGTCGGCGAGCGTCTGGCGCTGCAGCGCGGCGTCGATGAGCGCGGTGCCGTCGCGGGCCAGCACGTCGGCGCCGGCCTGCTCGACCTCCGCAAAGGTCGCGATGCGCTCGCGCACTTCAGGCGGGTAGCTCGCGAGGCCCTTGGTCTCGATCACGATGATCTTGCGCAGGCGCGGCAGCTGGTCGAGCGCGTCGAGCACCTTGTCGGTCTGCTCCTGGTCTTCGCAGACGATCACTTCGATGTCGGCATGGCCGACCACGTAGGCGACCTCGTTGCTCGGGCTGGTGGGGTACACGCCCACGGTCACGGCGCCGATGAGCCCCGCGCCCATCTGCGCGAGCAGCCATTCGACGCGGTTCTCGGAAATCACGCCCAGGTGCCCGCCGGGCGCGAGGCCCATCGCGTGCAGGCCCAGGCCGAAGCGGCTGGCGCGCTGCAGGTAGCCGGCCCAGTCCAGCGGATGCCAGATGCCGAAATCTTTCTGCCGGATCGCGATGCGCTGCGGCTGCAGGCGCGCCTGCTCGCGCAGCATCTGCGGCAGCGTGAGCGAAGGAAGCGGGTTCATCGTCATGACAGCCAGCGCTTGCGGCGCTTGTAGTGCTTCAGCTCGCGGAAGCTGCGCGATTCGCCGCTGCCGCCCACGCCCAGGTAGAACTCGCGCACATCGGGGTCGGCCGCGAGGCGTTCGGCGCTGCCGTCGATCACGACCTTGCCGCTTTCCATGATGTAGCCCGTGTGCGCAATGGCCAGTGCCACGCTGGCGTTCTGTTCCACCAGCAGCATCGAGGTGCCGCGCTCGGCGTTGATGCGCGCGATGATCGTGAAGATGTCTTCGACCAGCTTGGGCGACAGGCCCAGCGAGGGCTCGTCGAGCAATATCAGTTGAGGCTGTGCGACCAGCGCGCGGCCGATGGCGAGCATCTGCTGCTCGCCGCCCGAGAGGTAGCCCGCGAGGCCCTTGCGGCGCTCGTGCAGGCGAGGGAAGTAGGCATAAACGTCGTCGAAGTTGCGCGACGCCGGCGCAGCGCCCGCGCGTCCCGTCAGCGCATAGGTCGCAGCGACCAGGTTCTCTTCGACCGTGAGGTCTTCGAACACGCGCCGGCCTTCCATCACATGGCTCAGGCCGCGCCGCACCAGCTGCTGCGGTGCGAGCCGATCGGTCGGTGCGCCGTCGAACACGATGCGCCCGGCCTCGACCTCGCCGTCTTCCAGCGCGAGCAGGCCCGACACCGCCTTCAGCGTGGTCGACTTGCCCGCGCCGTTGCTGCCCAGCAGCGCCACTATCTGCCCGCGCGGCACGGCCAGCGACAGGCCGCGCAGCACCTGCACGACCTTGTTGTAGACCACCTCGATGTTGTTGACCTCCAGAACGAGGTCGGGCGGTGCCGCGCGCGCGTCCATCGTGTCGGTCAGTTCAGTGCGATCCAGTCCGACGCCGGCACCATCTTCTGCGCCTTCATGTCGGCCTTGTAGACGCGGCCCACGGGAATCGAATTGCCCTTGATGGTGATCGGCGTGCCGATGATCCCGCCGGTGTCGAAGTCCTTGATGGTGTTGAGCGCGGCCTTCAGGTTCTTGCCGTCCAGCGGCTTGCCCGCGTCGAGCGTGCGCTTGGCGGCCTCGGTGAACAGCATCGCTGTGAGGAAGCCCTGCGTGTAGGCCGTGCTCTGGTACTCGGGGCGCAGCGCGCGGATCTTGTCGAGCATCGGCGCCTTGGCCGTGGTGTCGTAGTAGTAACGGTAGGGCATGACGCCCATGAAGCCGTCGCCGCCTTCGCCCATCTTCATGACGGTGGAGCTGTCCATGGTCCAGAAGGTGCCCATCCACTTGCTGGTCATGCCCATCTGCTTGCCCTGCTGCACGAACTCGGGAATGGGCGCGAGGATGTAGCCGTGGAAGATCGTGTAGTCGGGCGCGGCGCGGCGCAGCTTGATGACCTCGGTCGACACGTCGACGCTGCCCGCGGGCGTCATGAGCTTCACGGGCACGCTCAGGCCCAGCTTCTTGGCGGCGGCTTCGCTGGCCTCGATCGGGTCGCGGCCGAACTCGGAATCGGAGTACACGAAGGCCACCTTCGCGCCCGGCTTTTCCTTGGCGATGTGGCGCAGCAGGATGCCGATCTGCTCGGTGTAGTCGGGGCCGACCAGGAACTGGTTCGGGTACTTGGCCGGGTCGTTGAGCTCGGTCGCGAACGAGGCGCCCGCCATCAATATCTGGCCGCCGCGGTCCAGTTCGGGGTTGATGGTCTTCGAGAAGCCGGTCGAGTCGCCGTAGTAGAGGTTGACCTTGTTCTGGCTCGTGATCTTCTTGAAGGCCGCCACCGACACGTCGACCTTGTAGCCCGTGTCTTCCGGCACGTAGCGCAGCTTGCGGCCCTTGATGCCGCCCGCGTCGTTGACGATCTTCACGTAGTCGGCAATGCCGGCGTTGATGCCCACGCCTGCGAAGGCGAACACGCCGGTCATGGGAATCGAGCCACCGATGACGATGTCTTCGTTGGCTTGCGCGTGCGCGGCGAAAGGCACGGTGGCGGCCAGGCCGGCTGCGAGCAGCAGGGCGCGGCGCTGGTGAGAAGGCTTCTTCGTTGTCTTGGGCATGTGTGTCTCCTGGTTCTAGTTACGGAACGGCCATAGGTGAAAGAAGCGGCGTATGCGCCGCCACACTTCTGCGAGCCCGTGCGGCTCGAACACCAGAAATCCGACGATGAGCAGGCCGAAGACGACGGTGCGCACCGGCGAGAGGAACACGGTCATCTCGACGCCGCCCGGCAGCAGGTCGACCACCAGCTTGAGCAGCTCGGGCACCATGGTCATGAACACGGCGCCGAAGATGCCGCCCAGGATGGTGCCCATGCCGCCGACGATGATGGCGGCCAGGAAGAAGATCGACATCAAGAGCGGAAAGCTCTCGGGCGTGACCACGCGAAAGAAATAGGCCCACAGCCCGCCCGCCACGCCCGCATAGAACGACGAGAGCCCGAACGACAGCAGCTTGTAGCGCAGCAGCGGAATGCCCAGCACCTCGGCCGAGATGTCGCGGTCGCGGATGGCGATGAAGGCGCGCCCCACGCGCGTGCGGAACAGGTTGGCCGCGCCGAGCACCATGAGCACCATCACCGGAACGATCACCCAGTAGAGGCGAAACGAGGTGTCGAGCGGCAGGCCGAAGAGCTGCGCGGGCGGCAGCGAGATGCCCGTGGTGCCGCCCGTGAGCTTGAGGTTGGCGAACAGGAAATGCGTGATGAACGAGGCCGCGATGGTCGCGATGGCCAGGTACAGGCCCTTCACGCGCAGCGACGGAATGCCGACGACCAACCCGCCGAGCATGGCGACCACGCCGCCCGCGAGGATGTTCAGCAGGAAGGGCGTGCCCAGCCGCGTCTGCATGATCGCGACGGTGTACGCGCCCAGGCCCATGAACGCGGCCTGCCCGAGGCTCACGAGGCCCGTGTAGCCCGTGAGGATGTTCAGCCCCGTGGCGCTCGCGACGTTGATGGCGACGAGGCACGCGAGGTACAGCCAGTAGTCGCTGGCCATGAAAGGGAACAGCACGAGCAGCGCGACGCCGACCGCGAGCCACACCTTCTGCGTGCGCGAGTCGAACAGCGCCGCGTCGGCGGTGTAGCTTTGCTTGAGGGTGCCGATGCGCATGGCTAGAGTCTCTCGATCTCGTGCGTGCCGAAGAGCCCGTACGGCCGCACCATCAGCACGAACACCAGCACGATGAAGGTGGCGAGCAGCTTGTATTCGCCGCCGAGGTAGGAGCCGGCCAGCGCTTCGATCAGGCCGATGAGCACACCACCGACGAGTGCACCGAGCACGCTGTCGAGCCCGCCGACGATCACCACCACCAGCACCGACAGCCCGAACACGCCCATTGACGACGAGATGCCCCCGATGGCGCCGACGATGATGCCGGCCACCGCCGCGATCATGGACGAGGCCACCCAGGCCAGCGAGAACACGCGCGGCACATGGATGCCCATCGAGTACGCGGCAGCCTGGTCCGAAGCCGTGGCCCGCAGCGCGACGCCGCCGCGCCAGAAGCGGAACAGCAGCAGCACGAGGCCGATCAGCACCACCGCGATCAGTGCGCCATACGCGATCTTCGGCGCCAGGAAGGCCTCGCCGACCATCACGGGGGTGTTCGGCAAAAACTCGGGCAGGCGGCGCTGGTCGGCGGTCCAGATGATCTCGACCAGCCCGACGAGGATCGACGCCAGCCCCACCGTCACCATGAACACCGAGATCGGCGGCTCGCCCAGCAGCGGGCGGATCATGGTGCGCTCGATCACCGCGCCCAGCAGGCCGGTGCCGATCACCGAGCCCAGCACCGCCATCCAGATCGGCAGCGAGAAGCTCGCAGCAAAGGTAAAGAACAGGTAGGCGCCGACCATCAGCATCTCGCCGATGGCGATGTTGACCACGCGCGTGGCCTTGTAGACCAGCACGAAGGCCAGCGCCGCGAGCGCATACAGACCGCCGCCGGCAATGCCGGTGAGCGCGATCTCGAAGAGGTAGGCCCAATCCATCAGGCAACTCCTGCCGTGGCTTCACCGCGCAGCCGGCGACGCAGCTCGCCGACATCGCCCGCGCCGAGGTAGGCGCGGATCACTTCCGGGTCGGCCTGAACCTGCGCCGGCGTGCCTTGCGCAATGACCTGGCCGAAGTTGAGCACCACCACGTGGTCCGACAGGTCCATCACCATGCCCATGTCGTGCTCGACCATGAGCACCGTGATGCCCCACTCGCGCCGCACGTCGAGGATGAAGCGCGCCATGTCTTCAGTCTCTTCGCGGTTCATGCCGGCCACGGGCTCGTCGAGCATCAGCACCTTGGGCTGCATGGCCAGCGCGCGCGCCATTTCGACGCGCTTCTGCAGGCCGTAGGGCAGGGCGGCCACCGAGGCGTGGCGGATGTGGTCGATCTCGAGGAAATCGATGATGCGTTCTTCGACGTCGCGGCGCAGCTCGGCCTCTTCGCGGCGCGCGCGGCCCAGGTAGAAGAGGGCGTCGAACACGTTGGTCTTCAGGTGCGTGTGGCGCCCGAGCTTGATGTTGTCGAGCACGGTCATGCCGCGGAACAGCGCGATGTTCTGGAAGCTGCGCGCCAGCCCGAGCGCGGCGCGCCTGGGGGCGGGCAGCCGGGTGATGTCGGCGCCCTCGAACAGCACCCGGCCCTGCGAGGGCTTGTAGAAGCCCGAGATGGTGTTGAACAGCGAGGTCTTGCCCGCGCCGTTGGGCCCGATCACCGCGGTGATGGAGCCGGGCGCGACGCTGAAGCCGACATGGGTGAGCGCCTTCACGCCGCCGAATGCCAGCGTCAACGCCTCGGCCTGCAGCACCGGGGCCGTGGCGGAAGGTGCGGACATGGAGGGTTCCCGTCGGGTCTCGTCAGGCATGGCTAAGGGGCGCGCCGCAAGGTCAGGGTTTGTGTCCAGCAGCGAAATGCTACTGGCCCGTAAAATTCCTACTGGTCGGTAATGTCTGTGTTCGCCGCAGGTCGCGGCATCGGGACTTTCCCCGCCCGCACAAACCCCATGCCCCGTTCCTCCGCCGTTCCAGCTTCAGCGCCCCCCTCGCCGTGGGAGCCCGCCGACCGCCGCGCGCAGCAGCGCGAGGTGAAGCGCATGGCCGTGTTGCGCACGGCCGCCCAGCTCTTCAACGAACGCGGCTTCCACGCGACCTCGCTCGACGACATTGCCGAGCGGCTCAACGTGAGCAAGCCCACGCTGTACTACTACATCGAGAACAAGGACCAGATCCTGCTCGAGTGCGTGAAGATGGCGCTCGACCTCATGCAGACCGGCATCGGCGAGGTGCGCGCCGCGGGCGGCAGCGCCATCGACCAGCTCAAGGCCTGCATGCGCATCTACTCGGGCGTCGTCACGCAAGACTTCGGCATGTGCGTGATCCGCATCGGCGAAGACCCGCTGCCCGATCCGCTCAAGAAAGAACTGCGCCGCCTCAAGGCCGGCATCGACGGACATTTCCGCCGGCTGATCGAAGAGGGCGTGGCCGAAGGCGCGCTCGCGCCCTGCGACCCGAAGATGGCCGCCTTCATGCTGGCCGGCGCGCTGAGCTGGATCGGCCGCTGGTACCGCCCCGACGGCGACCTTACGCCCGACCAGATCGCCGACCAGGGCATCGAGCTGCTGCTCAACGGCGTGCTGCAGCGCGCCCCTACCAAAGTGAATCCATGACCTCAGAGACTTCTTCTTCCGCACCCCTGCTGGTGGGCCGCGAAGGCGCGGTGGCCACGCTGCGCTTCAACCGGCCGGCCGCGCTCAATGCCATCGACGTGCCGATGGCCACCGCCTTCCTCGCCGCCGCGCGCACGCTGGCTGCCGACAAGAGCGTGCGCGCCGTGCTGCTGAGCGGCGCGGGCAAGGGCTTCATGGCCGGCGGCGATCTCGGCGTGCTGAGTGCCGACCCGAAGCAGGGCGCGGCCGACCTCATCGGCCCGCTGCACGAGGCGCTGACCGTGCTCGACGCCATGGACGCGCCGCTGGTCGCGCAGGTGCACGGCGTGGCGGCCGGCGCGGGCCTGAGCCTGATGCTGCAGGCCGACTTCGTGCTCGCGGCTGAGGGCACGCGCTTCAACCTGGCCTACGTGAACATCGGCACCAGCTGCGACGTCGGCGCCTCGTGGGCGCTGCCGCGCCTCGTCGGCATGCGCCGTGCGCTCGAGATCGCGATGCTCGGCGACACCTACGACACCGCCGCCGCCGAGCGCATGGGCCTCATCAACCGCGTGGTGCCAGCCGCCGACCTCGAGTCCGAAGCCATGGCGCTCGCGCAGCGGCTGGCCAAGGGCCCGACCGTGGCGCTGGGCAATCTGCGCCGGCTGATGCGCGGCTCGCTCGACCGCGACCTCGCAAGCCAGCTCGACGCCGAGTCGGCCGCATTCCAGACCTGCGCGGCCACCGACGATTTCCGCATCGGCCTCGATGCCTTTTTCGGCAAGAAGCCCGCGGCCTTCACCGGCCGCTGAAGAATTCCGCTTTTCGTTTTTTCAATCCAGGAGATCCATCCCATGACTTCACGCGACATCTTCGTGGTCGGCACTGCCCGCACCGCCATCGGCACCTTCGGCGGCGCACTGAAGGACGTGCCCAACACGCAACTGGCCACCACCGCCGTCAAGGCCGCCATCGAACGCAGCGGCGTGGCCGCCGATGCCATCGGCCATGTGGTCATGGGCAACGTGATTCCCACCGACGTGAGGGACGCGTACCTCAGCCGCGTGGCTGCGATCGATGCGGGCTGCCCCATCGAGACGCCGGCCTTCAACGTGAACCGCCTGTGCGGCTCGGGCCTGCAGGCCATCGTGTCGGCGGCGCAGGCGATTGCGCTGGGCGACTGCGACATCGCCATCGGCGGCGGCTCCGAATCGATGAGCCGCGGGCCGTACTTCGACACCTCGGCCCGCTACGGCGCACGCATGGGCGACGCGGTGCTGGTCGACTACATGCTGGGCATCCTGCACGACCCGTGGGAGAAGATCCATATGGGCATCACCGCCGAGAACGTGGCCGCGCGCTACGGCATCACGCGCGAGCAGATGGACGAACTGGCCGTGACCAGTCAGCAGCGCGCCGCCGCTGCCATTGCCGCGGGCCGCTTCAAGGAACAGATCGTTCCGGTCGAAGTGAAGACGCGCAAGGGCGTCGTGCTGTTCGACACCGACGAGCACGTGCGCGCCGACACCACCATGGACACGCTCGCGAAGATGAAGCCTGCGTTCAAGAAGGACGGCCTCGTCACCGCCGGCAATGCCTCGGGCATCAATGACGGCGCAGCCGCCGTGGTGCTGGCCGAAGGTGGCCGTGTGAAGGCGCTGGGCCTGAAGCCGCTGGCACGCCTCGTAGGCTATGCACACGCGGGTGTCGAACCCGCGTACATGGGCATCGGCCCCGTGCCGGCCACGCGCAAGGTGCTGGAGCGCACGGGCCTGAAGGTCAGCGACTTCGATGTGATCGAGTCGAACGAAGCGTTCGCCGCACAAGCCTGCGCCGTCATCAAGGAACTGGGCTTCGACCCCGCCAAGGTGAACCCGAACGGCTCGGGCATTTCGCTGGGCCACCCGGTGGGCGCGACCGGCGCGATCATCACGACGAAGGCGATCGCCGAGCTGCACCGCACCGGTGGCCGCTACGCGCTCGTCACGATGTGCATCGGCGGCGGGCAAGGCATTGCCGCCGTGTTTGAACGCGTTTGAAGGCACACTCGCGGGCATGCTCCGCCCCCCACTCCTGATCGATCCCGACGAGGTCGAGATCAGCGCCATCCGTGCGCAGGGTGCGGGCGGGCAGAACGTCAACAAGGTGTCGAGCGCGGTGCACCTGCGCTACGACATCCATGCCTGCTCGCTGCCCGCCGACGTGAAGGAACGGCTGCTCGCCTTGCGCGACAGCCGCATCACGCAGGAGGGCGTGTTCGTGCTCAAGGCGCAGCAGCACCGCACGCAGGAGATGAACCGCGCCGACGCGCTCGCGCGGCTGCAGGCGGTGATCGACAGCGTGGCCACGCCGCCGCGCGTGCGGCGCGCCACCAAGCCCACCTACGGTTCGAAGCAGCGCCGGCTCGAAGGCAAGAGCCAGCGCTCGCAGATCAAGAACCTGCGCGGGCGGGTGCAGGACTGACCGGCTTGTCGCCGCGCAGCCGCTTGATCTGCAGCGTCACGCCCACCACGTACAGCGCGCCAAGCACCGCGGTGATCGCCTTCAGTTCGGGCGCCTCGGCGCTCGGCAGCAGCGGCGCGCCCAGCGGAAAGCGCGTCAGCGTTTCGGTGAAGGCCGGAATCCAGTGGAAGAGAAAACTCGCCGAATAGGCGACGGCCTCGATGTAGCGCGACTTGGCCCCAAGCCGCCCGTACCCCGCCAGCGCCCCGACGGCCAGCGCCACCAAAGTGATGATGCCCAGCGCATGCGGCTTTCCGAAGCCGCCGTGCTGGAAGATGCCGAAGCCCGTGAGGCAGGTCAGCACCGTGGTCCAGACGAAGACCTGGCCCAGGCCGGTGCGCAGCGTGATTTCCTTGTAGCGCAGCAGGGCCCAGATGCCCGCGAACACGGCGATCAGGCTGATCGCGGTGTGAACCGTGCCGAGTGACGTCAATCCAAGCCATCCTGTGGGTGCCATGCGAATCTCCTCGTGGTCGTGTCGTGGTGCGGCATTCTGGCGCGGTGCCCGCCTTTTTGCCATGTGTGCCATTTGTTTCAAGGCGGGTCTTCCGGCCCGCCCCGAGCGCCGTGTCGCCTTCGGCAAGCACAATCGGGGCCATGAGTGTTCTTGTTTGTCGCGTCGGAATGGTGCTGCTGATGGCGGTCGCGGGCAGCCTGCTGTCCGCCTGCAGCCCGGACGCCGCAGAGGGGCAGGGCACGGCCAGCGCGCCGGCCGCGCAGGAGCTGGCCTGGGACACGCTGGTGCCCAAGGACTGGGACCCGACCCAGCGCTACCGCAACATCAGCCTCGAGGCGCTGCGCGACAACGACCCGCGCGCGATCCAGATGCTCGACGAGATGCGTGCCGTCTGGGACAACGCGCCGGTCAACGTCGCGCTCGACGGCAAACCCGCCAAGCTCTCGGGCTTCGTCGTGCCGCTCGATGCCACGCCCGACGGCATCCGCGAGTTCCTGCTGGTGCCGTACTTCGGCGCCTGCATCCACACCCCGCCGCCGCCCGCCAACCAGATCGTCCACGTGATCGCGCCGGCGCCCGTGAAGGGGCTGCACGCGATGGACACGGTGCGCGTCAGCGGCACGCTGAAAGCGGCGCGCTACGCGTCGGCGGACATGGGCGTGAGCGGCTACGAGATCGCCTCGGCGGCGGTGGAGCGGCTGGTGGTCACGCAGGGGCCGTGAAGGCCGCCAGCTCGCCCAAGGCCGGCTCCAGCAGCCGGTAGCTCAGCCGCTCGGTGACGCGGAACGCGCCGAGCCCTTCATAGAACGCGATGCCCCGCGCATTCGTCGCCTTCACGGGCCAATCGATGCGGTGGCATCCGTGGGCGATGGCGCGTGCGGCCACCCAGGCCATGAGGGCACGGCCCGCCCCCGCACTGCGGTGACCCGACGTCACGTAGAGCTCCTTGAGCTGGCAGTGCTTGCGCTGCTCCGGTGCGAAGTCGACCAGCGAGAAGACCCAGGTGATCGCGGCCAGCCCGACCACGGTGCGCGCGTCTGTCGACGCCACCACGAGCTGGTGCGGCGACCCGGGGGCGAGGAGATTGCCCAGCAAGTGCTCGCGCACCAACTCACGCGATGCGAGTGCGCCGTCGTTGTAGAAGGCGTGCAGTTCGGCCAGCAGCTCGATGAGCGAATCGTGTTGGGCTTCAGACACCAGATCGACGTGCATGGCATTTCCTTTGGATGGGGCTGCGTGACTGCCGGATTCTGGCCGGACCCGGATTCACGACGATCTTGTTACTCCCCGCCCGCACCCTCGCTCGACTAGATTGCCCCTCATCACTTCGAAAGGGCAAGAACCATGAACCCGGCCTACACCGGCGGTTGCGCGTGCGGCGCCATTCGCTACGAGATTTCAGGGGAACCCGTGTTCCAGAACGACTGCCAGTGCCTCGACTGCCAGCGCAAGAGCGGCACCGGCCACGGCTCGTACCTCAGCTTCGCGGGCGCCGAGGTGAAGCAGACCGGCGCGGCCACGCTGTGGAGCCTCAAGGGCGACAGCGGCAACGTCAAGACGCGTGCGTTCTGCCCGACCTGCGGCTCGCCCGTGTACATGACCTTCGCGGCGATGCCCGGCGTCTTCACCGTGCATGCCGCGAGCCTGGACGACCCGGGGCGCTACCGGCCGCAGGCGGTCACGTACGCGGTGCGCGGGCACGCCTGGGACTTTCTCGACCCGGCGCTGCCGAAGTTCGAGCGGATGCCGCCGGGCTGAACTCAGCCGGTCAGCCCATGCGCTGCGACAGGAAATCGAGGAACGACGTGATCCGCGCCGACAGCTGCGTGTTGCGGTAGTACACGGCGTTGACGGGCTGGCGCACATCGACCGTGTCCTTCGGCAGCACCTGCACCAGCGCGCCGCTGGCGCGGTCGATGGCGGTCATGAAGTCCGACAGGCAGACGATGCCCACGCCGGCCAGCGCGAGCTGGCGCAGCGTTTCGCCGCTCGACGCGACCACCGTGGGCGCGATGGTCCATTCGTCGCCGTGCACGCCGCGCAGCGGCCAGCGGTTCAGCGACTCGGGCTGGGTGAAGCCCAGCAGCGCGTGGCCGGTCAGTTCGTCCACCTTGCGCGGCTTGCCGTGGGCCTCCAGGTACGCGGGGCTTGCGAGCACGCGCAGCCGGTGCGTGCCGAGCGGGCGCGCATGCAGCGTGGAATCGCGCAGCGGGCCGATGCGAATCGCCACGTCGGTGCGCCGCTCCAGCAGGTCGATGGGCAGGTCGTCGGTGTCGAGCTCCAGGCTGATCTGCGGGTAGAGCCGGCGGAACTCCGGCACCAGCGGCACGATGGCGTGCAGCATGAAGGGCGAGGCCGCGTTCACGCGCAGGCGGCCGGCCGGTTGCTGGCGGCGCGCGGCCATGTGTTCTTCGGCGTCGTCGATCGCGTCGAGGATGGCGCGCGTGCGCTGCAAGAAGGCCGCGCCTTCCTCGGTGAGTTCGAGCCGCCGCGTGGTGCGGCGCATCAGCGTGGTGCCGAGCTTCTGTTCGAGCCGGCTCAGCGCGCGGCTGATGCCCGACACGGTCTGTCCCAGCTGGTCGGCCGCGGCGGTGATCGAGCCGGTGTCCACCACGGCGCGGAAGGCGACCAGTTCTTCGATGGTGGTTTTCATGGCGCCCGCGTCTGCGAAGAGAGGGCCGCGGTCAGGCCGCGGCTTCGGCCTCTTCAGGCATCTCGATGCGCGGCATCAGCGCGGCCAGCGCCTCGGCGTCGGTGCGGTAGCTGAAGAGCATCGGTCCCGGTGCCAGCAGGCCGGCGCGCTCGAGCACCTGCATGGCCGGCAGCTTCATGCCGCTCAGGTGCAGGCGCACGCCCTTGGATTCCATCATCCGGCGGATCGAGCCGAACACCTCGGCACCGGTGATGTCGATGCGGTTGATCGGCTGCGCGAACAGGCAGACGTCGGTCAGGTCGGGGCGCTCGGCCAGTGCGACCGTGAGCGCGCGCTCCAGCGTGGAGGCGGAGGCGAAGTCGAGTTCGGCGTCCATGCGCACGGCATACAGCTGGGGCGCGAGCGGCGGCAGCTTCCAGAGGTGGCGGTCGCGCAGGCTGCCGTCGGGGTGCAGGCCCACTTCGATGATGCGCGGGTGCAGGTGGCGGTACATGTAGTGCGCCAGGCTGGCGAGCAGGCCGCCCAGCACGCCCCAGTAGATGCTCGGCGCGGTGGCGATGGTGAGCACGAAGGTGCCGAAGGCGATGCCTGCCTCCAGCTTCGAGATGCGCCACAGCGCAGTGAAGCTCGACGGCTTCACCAGTCCGAGGATGGCAGTGACCACCACCGCCGCCAGCACCGCCTGCGGCACGTGGTACAGCAGCGGCATGAGCCACAGCAGCGCACCGGCCACCACGGCCACGCTGAACAGCGTCGCCCAGCCGGTCTGCGCGCCTGCGTAGAGCGTGATCGCCGAGCGCGAGAACGACGAGCTGGTGGGGAACGCGCCCGAGAAGCCCGAGGCCAGCTTGGCCAGGCCCTGGCCGATCAGGTCCTGGTTTTCGTTCCACAGCGTGCCGGCGCGGCCGTTGTCGACCTTGGCGCTCGATGCGGTCTCGAGAAAGCTCACCAGCGTGATCATCAGCGCGGGCAGCACCAGTGCGCTGAAGGTGTGCGCCGGCAGCAGGCCGGGCCAGTAGAACGAAGGCAGGCCCGAGGGCAGGGCGCCCACCACGGCGCCGCCGCGCAGCGCGTAGTTGATGGTCCAGCTGATGGCGGCGGCACCGGCCACCAGCGCCATCGTGGTCGGGAAGCGCGGCACCCAGCGCTTGCCCAGCCACAGCACGGCGATGCTGCCCAGGCCGAAGGCGATGGCCGTGAGGTCGGGCAGCGGCCCGCCCTGCAGCACCTGCGGAATGGTGCGGCCGGTGAAGCCCAGGAGCGCGGGCAGCTGCGAGATCGCAATCAGCACCGCCGCGCCCTGCGTGAAGCCGATCAGCACCGGCGAATTGACCAGCCGCAGCAGCCAGCCGAAGCGCCCCGCGCCGAGCACGATCTGGATCGCGCCCGACATCAGCGTGAGCCACACCGCCATCGCCACCCATTCGTCGCTGCCCGCCACCGCCAGCGGCGCGAGCGACGCGCCGACCAGCAGGCTGGTGAGCGCGGTCGGCCCGACCGACAGCCGCTGCGACGAGCTGAACATCACGGCGATGAGCGCCGGGAACAGCGCCGCGTACACGCCAGTGACCAGCGGCATGCCGGCCAGCGCCGCATAGGCCACGCCCTGCGGCAGCACCATCAGCGCGACGGTGATGCCGGCCATGGCCTCGTTGCGCAGCAGCGCGGCAGACGGGCGGGGCCAGGCGAGACAGGGAACCCAGCGCGCGAGGCGCTGGCGAAGAGAAGGTGCGGGGGAGGAGGAAGGGGAAGCCGGATTCATGAAGCGGGGCGCGCGCACGGCGGGCACGCCGCGCGCGGAGAGCGGGAGAGAGAGAAAGAGCCTAGATCAGGGAGGTCGCATTTTTGAGGACGTAGTCGCAGGCCTTTTCCTTGACCTTCGACGACAGCCCCTTGAGGTTGAGCGACTTGCCATCGCCGCCCTTGAGCAGACCCTTGGCACCGCTCGCGAAGTCGTTTTCCTGTTTCTTCTGGCCGGTGATCTTGGCCAGCAGCTTGTCCTTGACGGACGCTGCATCGCCGCCGAGGTAGTTGTTCTTGACGCAGTACTCGAGCACGCCGGCGGCGCTGCCGATGGTGCTGGAGCCGACGGCAGGCATCTTGAAGCCGCCGAGGCTGAGGCCGCTGAGCGCCGAGCCGCCGCCGCTGCTGTTGCCGGTGCTGCTACTGCTGCCTTGCGAGTTGACTGCCGCGCCGGCCTGTTCTTTCAACTGGTCGAGCAGGTTGTTGGCCTGCACCGAGGCGCCTGCGGCAAGCAGGGCGAGGGCGACGAATGTGGAGCGAACGTGCATGGTGGCCTCCTGGGACGGACATGGGGGGAGAAGCGCCCACCAGCATACCGGAGCGCCCGGAATGTCTCTATCGCGCGGGGCACAGCGGCACGGGGTGCGCACGGCCCGCAAGAGCACGCCGCTCAGCCCCTGCGGAACAGCAGCACCGAGTTCGTGCCGCCGAAGGCGAAGGAGTTGCTGATGGCGGCGTCGAGCGCGGGCGCGGCGCTGTCGCCGAGGGCGACGAGGTTCATCTGGCAGTCGGGGTCGACTTCGCGGCAGTTCGCGTTGGGCGGCAGTTCGCGCCGGTGCAGCGCCAGCACGGTGATGAGCGCCTCGATGGCCCCGGCCGCGCCCAGCATGTGGCCGTGCAGCGCCTTGGTCGAGCTGACGCGCAGGGCGTCGAAGTCGCCGCCCCAGACCTCGGCCAGCGCGTTGCGTTCGACCACGTCGCCGATGCGCGTGGCCGTGCCGTGGGCGTTGCAGTAGCCCACGTCGCGCGGCTGCAGGCCGGCCTGGCGCAGCGCGGCGCGCAGGGCGCGGGCCTGGCCCGGTGCGTCGGGTTTGGTGAGGTGGGTGGCGTCGCTGCTCAGGCCCCAGCCGGCCAGCGTCGCATAGCGGCGGGCGCCGCGTGCGCGTGCGCGCTCGGCCGATTCAAGAATCAGGAAGGCCGAACCTTCGCCGAGGGCAAAGCCACTGCGGTCCGTGGCAAAGGGGCGCACCGCGCCGGCTGCTTCGCCGGGCTGGAAACCGGCCAGCGTCTGCATGGCCTGCCAGGCCAGCACCACGCCCGGGACGATCAGTGCTTCGCTGCCGCCTGCGATGGCGATGTCGACCTCGCCGCGCTGCACCGCCTTGGCGGCCTCGGCAATGGCCACCGACGACGAGGCGCAGGCGACCGAATACGTGAGCACCGGGCCCAGCACGCCGTTGCGCATCGCCACGTGGGCAGCCGGCGCATTGGGCATGAAGGCGGGAATGGTGAGCGGCGAGACGCGCCCGTTGCCGCGGTAGGCGGCCTCGAGCGCGGCGGCGCCGCCCATGCCGCAACCGGCGTAGACGCCGACGCGTTCGGCATCGACGCCGTCATCGCTCATCGCCAGGCCAGCGTCGCGCAGGGCGAGGTCGGCGGCGGCCACGGCGAGCTGGCTCACGCGGTCGACGCCGGCGAGCTGCAGCTTGGTGAACCAGCGCGTCTCGTCGAAGGCGACCGTGGCGGCGGCGGCGGGTTTGGGGAGTTCGGGGAAAACCGGCGCGAGGGCCGAGCGGCCCTGCAGCAGGGCGTTGAACAGCGCGTCGGGCGCGTCGCCGTGGGGCGCCATGACGCCCAGTCCGGTGACGGCGACTTCGTGCGTGCTCACGCGGGTTTGGCGGCGCGGACCTTGTCGACCAGCTGCGCGAGCTCGGCCAGGGTGTCGATGGTCGCGTCTTCGTCGGGCATGGTGATGCCGAAATGGTCTTCGATGGCGAACAGGAATTCGGCCAGTGCCAGCGAATCGAGTCCGCCGGTTTCACGCATCGAGGCGTGGGGGTCGAGCTTGGACGGTTCGATGCCGTACTTCTCGTGGATCAGGTCCTGCAATTCCTTCAGCGAACTCATCTGCGATGCCTGTCGTCTTGTGCCGCCGTTGATCGATGGGCTGCCGGGTCCTTGCGGATGGCGGGCCACGGGTCGATCCCTTCCTCGTTCGGCCTGTGTTGAATGATCAATGGTGATTGATGATATCCGCTTCGACCTTAGGGAAATCCTCTGGTCAATGTTTGCCGGGACGCCAGCGCAGCGAGGGCAGCGCGAAGGCCAGCCCGAGCAGCGCGCCGGCCACCGCGTCGAGCACCACGTGCTGCTTGACCGCCAGCGTGGAGTAGGCAATGGCGGCAAACCAGGCCCAGTTGATCGCATGCAACAGCCACGGCGTGCGCGCCGCGCGCAGCACGTCGGCCATTCGCACGGCGGTGAAGATGGCGACCGCCACGTGCATCGACGGGCAGGCGTTGCCCGCCGCGTCCACGCCCTGCAGCATCGCGAAGCCGGGATAGCCCGAGACGTCGATGCTCAGCGGCGGGATCTGCGTCGGCCAGACATAGAAGATGCCCAGGCCGCTCAGGCACAGCACGACGATCCACAGCCCATAGACCACCAGCTCGCGGAACGTGAGCTGCAGCCCCGGCGCGATGCCCACGTACACCCACAGCGACAGGTAGGCGCCGAGCGTGTAAGGCTGGAACGGAATCAGGTGGTCCAGCGCCGTCAGCGGCATCACCGTGACCGGAAAGGCCGGGTTGCGCAGCAGGTGGAAATAGCCGATGAAGAACAGCCAGGTGAAGGCCGTGGTGCCGACCGCCTTCAGCAGGAAATGGCGGCGGATGCGCAGCCAGATGTCGGCGGTCCACGTTGCAGGCCTGGCCTCGGCCGCGATGTGCAGGGGGATCGGTGAGTGCATGGTGTCGGTGTCGGTCGCCGATCTTGCCAGAGCACCATGGCGTGCCCGCTCCATGCCCTGCGGCATCAAAGGGTGGCCGGCCGCTTGCGGTGCTGGAACGACGTGGGCGAGCGCCCGGTGGCCGCCTTGAACATGGCGCAGAAGGCACTGTCGGTGGCGTAGCCGCTGGCCGACGCCACCTGGCTCACGGCCATGCCGCGTGCCAGCAGCGGCAGCGCATGCGCCATCACGGCCTGCTGGCGCCATTGCTGCCAGCTCATGCCGAGCTGGTCGCGAAACAGCCGCGCCACCGTGCGCTCGCTGGCGCCGATGGCGGCGGCGCGCTCGGCCAGCGTGGCGCGGTCGGCCGGGTTGCGCAGCAGCGTCTCGCACAGCTGGCGCAGGCGCTTGTCGGAGGGCAGCGGCACGTCGATGCGGATCTGCGTGGCGCGCTCGACCTCGTCGACCAGCAGCGGCGCGATCATGCGTTCGCGCTGCGGCGCATGCGGGTCGGCCGGCGGCAGACCGTCGGGCGTGGTGTCGAGCGCAAGCATCAGGGCGCGCAGCAGCGGGCTGATCTCGAGCACCTCGCACTTCTCCCAGGTGGGCGCGATCCAGGCATGCAGGTAGACGGTGCGCAGCTCGGCGTCTTCAATGAGCGTGATGCTGTGCTGCATGTTCGCCGGCACCCAGAGCGCGCGCGAGGGCGGCACGATGTAGCTGCCGTCTTGCGTGCTCAGGCGGATCACGCCGCGCGTCGAGAACGTGAGCTGCGGCCACGGGTGCTCGTGCAGTTCGACCAGCGTGTCGGCGCTTAGAAAGTGTTCCTTGGCGCGCAGCGGGCGCACCGCGTCGGGGGCGTACAGGTGCGGCGTGAGCGGGCCCACGCTGGTGGTCGGCGCGGTGGGCGTTCCGCGCGGCTTGGCGGGGTGGGCTGGCTCGGGAGCCGTCGGAGCGGTGGGGGGAGCGGCGCTTGGCATGGTTTCGACAAATGTTGTCGCTGTATCGCCATTCTGCCGCGTCGCCGCCGCATAGCATCGGTGCCCGCACCGGTTTTTTGTAGCAATCCATGTCTTCCACTTCCTCGACAGCCGCTCCCGCCACCACTTTGCGCACCGACGCCCAACTGATCGGGCTGGTCGGCCTGGCCCACGCGGTCAGCCACTTCAGCCAGCTGATCCTGGCGCCGCTGTTCCCGTGGCTGAAGGACGCGTTCAACGTGAGCTACACCGAACTCGGCGCGGTGCTCACGGTGTTCTTCGTGGTCTCGTGCATCGTGCAGGCGGCCTCGGGCTTCATCGTCGACAAGCTGGGTCCGCGCCCGGTGCTGTTCGTCGGGCTGGGCGCGCTGGGGCTCGCGGCCTTCGGCTATGCCATGGCGCAGAGCTACTGGATGCTGCTGGCGTGCGCCGTGGTCGGCGGCATCGGCAACGGCGTGTTCCACCCGGTCGACTACACGCTGTTCAACCGCAAGGTCGCGCCCACGCGCCTGGGCCATGCCTACAGCGTGCACGGCATCACCGGCAGCCTGGGCTGGGCGCTGGCACCGGCCTTCGTGGTGCCGATCGCCATTGCCTTCTCGTGGCGCGTGGCGCTGGCCTCGGCGGGCGTGGTGGCGATCGTGGTGCTGCTGATCCTGTGGATCTACCGCAGCGTGCTGGCGCTCGACGCGGCGGCCGTGCACAAGGCCACGGGGCACGGCGAGCCCACGCCGGTCGGCGGCGAGTTCGACTTCCTGCGCATTCCGGCCGTGTGGATGTGCTTCGGTTTCTTCTTTTTCTACGCCGCCGTGATCAGCGTGGTGCAGACCTTCGCGCCCGTGGCCGCGGGCCACCTGCACGCGGTGCCAGTGGCGCTGGTGGCGGTGTGCCTCACGGTCTACATGGTGGCGAGCGCGGCCGGCATGGTGGTGGGCGGTTTCCTGGCCTCCGACCCTTCGCGCTGCGAGCGCATCGTGGGCGCGGGCTTTGGCGTGGCGGCGGCGCTGGCGCTGGTGCTGGCCTTTGCGCAGTTCCCGCCCGTGATGGTGCCGGTGCTGTTCGGCGCGATGGGTTTCGTCTCGGGCATCGCCGGGCCGTCGCGCGACCTGCTGGTGAAGAAGTCGACGCCACCCAATGCGACCGGGCGCGTCTACGGCGTGGTGTACGCGGGCCTGGACATCGGCCAGGCCGTGGCGCCGCTGGTGTTCGGCCGCCTGATGGACGCCGGCCAGTACACGAGCGTGATCGTCGGCTTGGCGCTGGTGCAGGGCGTGCTGATCGCCAGCGCCTTCAATGTGCGGCGCGTGCGTCGCACGGCGCTGGTCCCTGCATCGGCGTAGGTCGCCCGAGGGCGAGGCAGCGGCCCCTATCATCGGCCGCATGCAAGCCTTGTATGTCTATGTGATCGTCGGCGCTGTGCTGGCGGGGTTCGTGCAGGGCCTGTCTGGCTTTGCTTTCGGCATGGTTGCGATGTCGGTTTGGGCCTGGACGCTGGAGCCGCAGCTGGCCGCCGTGCTCGCGCTGTTCGGCGCACTCACAGGTCAGGTGATCGCGGCGCTCACGGTGCGGCGGACTTTCGACAAGCGCATCCTCTGGCCTTTCGTGCTCGGTGGCCTGGTCGGTGTGCCCTTCGGTGTCTGGCTGCTGCCGCACCTGGACATCGTGCTGTTCAAGGTATGTCTGGGCACGCTGCTGGTGCTGTGGTGCCCGGCGATGCTGATGTCGCAGCACCTGCCGAAGATCACGTTCGGTGGCCGCGCGGCAGACGGCGTCGCGGGCGTCATCGGCGGCGTGATGGCGGGCATCGGCGGCTTCTCGGGCGTGGTGCCCACGTTGTGGTGCACGCTGCGCGGTTTCCAGCGCGACACGCAACGCGCTGTGATCCAGAACTTCAACCTCTCGATGCTGGCCGTGGCATTTGCGGTGCATGTGGCGAGCGGGAGCATCGGACGTTCGGTGGTGCCTCTTCTGGCACTGGTCGCGGCGGCTGTCGCGGTGCCGGTGTTGCTGGGGGCTCGGCTGTATATCGGGATCAGTGAAGCGGCGTTTCGCAAGATCGTGTTGAGTCTGTTGACCTTGTCGGGTATCGCGATGCTGGCGTCGGCGGTACCCGCGTTGCTGCAGCGCAGCTGACGCACGCGCCGGCGTAAAACGGCGCACCTCTTTTTCACGAAACTACCTTGACCCTCTCGTAACGGCACGCTCTACGATGCCTTCAACTTGAGAGGGAAGGCATGTACCTGAGGATTGGCGAACTCGCCCGGCGCACCGGGCTGACCGTGCGCGCGCTGCGGCATTACGACGACATCGGCCTGCTGGTGCCGTCGCAGCGCTCGGACGGCGGCTACCGTCTGTATGACCGCACCGACGTCGCGCGGCTGTACCGCATCCAGGCGCTGCGGCGGCTCGACCTGTCGCTGGCCGAGATCCAGGGCCTGCTCGACCGCGCGGCCGACGGGCTGTCGGAGGTTGTGGCGCAGCAGCTGTCGCAGCTCGAACGCGAGATCACGCAGGCCACGGCATTGCGCACGCACCTGCTGACGCTGCAAGCCCAGTTGCAGGCCCGCACCGAACCTGCCATCGACGACTGGCTCGTGGCGCTCGAGCGCACCGTCGCGGGCGCGAAGTATTTCAGCGATGACGAGCTCGGGCGGCTCCAGACCGGTCGCGACGGTTTCGCCGACACGGTGGCGCCCGAGCGTGTCGAGCTGACCACAACGCTCCATGCCCTGGTCGCCGCGGGCGCTTCGCCGGAAAGCGCGCAGGCGCAGGCCCTCGCGCAGCGCTGGATCGCGCTGCTGCTCGAAGAGGCCGGCGGCGACGAAGCCCTGCTCATGCAGCTCTACGCGATGCACTGGAACGAGCCTGCGCTGCATTCGCTGACCGGTGTGGACCGGGCCGGCATGCAGTTCATCTCGCATGCGATGGCGTACGCGCGGCTGCAGCGCTACGGCGCACATTGCGATGCCGCGGAGATGGCCTTGCTCGCGCAGCACTACGTTGCGCAGACCGACGCCTGGCCCCCCTTGATCGCCGATGTGCGACAGCAGATGCGGCAGGGTGCGGCGCTCGACAGCGCGCCGGTGCGCGTGCTGGCCGCCCGCTGGCAGGCGCTGTCCCTGGCCAAGGCCGGGGGCGATGCGGCACTGAACGCGAAGCTGCAGGAGGCCTTTCGCAACGACCCCGCGCTGCGCGCCGGCTCGGGCATCGACGCACCGCTGGCGGCCTACATCGGGCGCGCCATCGCGCAGCTCGCCGAACCCCATTCCCATTGAACGACCAGGAACCCTCAGTGACCGCCATGCCCCGGGCCAACGCCCATTTCTTCACCGGCAACTACGCCCCGCTCACCGAGGAGCACGACATCGCAGCCCTCGCCATCGACGGTGCGATGCCGCCGGAACTCTCGGGCACGCTCTACCGCGTGGGGCCGAGCCCGCAGCATGCGCCGCGCGACGACAACTACCACTGGTTTTCCGGCGACGGCATGGTGCATGCGTTCCACATCGACGGCGGGCAGGTGTCGTACCGCAACCGCTGGGCGCGCACGCCCAAGTGGCAGCTGGAGCACGAGGCCGGGCACGCGCTGTTCGGCTCCTTCGGCAATCCCGCGACCAGCGACCCGGCGGTGATCGGGCGCAACAGCGGCACGGCCAACACCAGCATGCTCTGGCACGGCGGCCGGTTGTTCGCGCTCGAGGAATCGCACCAGCCCTTCGAGCTTGATGCCTTCACGCTGGTTTCGAGAGGGCACCAGAGCTTCGGCGACCGCCTGACGACGCGCTGCACCGCGCATCCGAAGCGCGACCCGCACAGCGGCGAGCTGCATTTCTTCGCCTACTCACCCGACGGCCCCGGCACGCCCGGCATGCTCTACGGCGTGATCGACAGCCAGTGCGAAGTGACCGCGCTGCAGGCCTTCGACGCGCCGTACGCCAGCATGGCGCACGACTTCATGCTGACGCGCGGGCATGTGCTCTTTCCGGTCATGCCCCTGACCACCAGCGTGGAGCGCGCGATGCGCGGCCTGCCGCTGCTGGCCTGGGATGCCGACAAACGCACCCACGTCGGCGTGATGCGGCGCGGTGCCGCGGTCGACACCCTGCGCTGGTTCGAGACCGAGGCCTGCCACATGTTTCACGTCATGAACGCGTGGGACGAGGGCGACACCGTCGTCGCGCTCGTGATGCAGTCGGACACCGCGCCCGGCCTGCCCGATGCGCAGGGCCGCCCCGGCGACCCGCACGCGATGGCCGCGCGCCTGTGCCGCTGGACCTTCGACCTGGCCGGCACCGGCAACGGTTTCCGGCGCGAGTACCTCGACGATCTGGTGGGCGAGTTTCCGCGCATCGACGAGCGTTTCGCGGGCAGCCGCACCCGGTACGGCTTCTATGCCTGCCATGCGACCGCCCGCGCCCGGGGTGATGCCGAGAGCGTGCTTTTCGACAGCCTTGCGCGCTTCGATCTGGAGACGGGCGAGCGCCACCTCCACACGCTGCCGCCGGGCGATGTCGTGTCGGAGCCGGTGTTCGTGCCGCGCGCGACGCACGCCGACGAAGGCGGCGGCTGGCTCCTGGCCGTGGTCTGGCGCGAGCAGACCCGGCGCAGCGACCTGATCGTGCTCGACGCCCGCGACCTGCGCGCCGCGCCGGTCGCGACAGCCCGGCTGCCGCACCGCGTGCCGTTCGGCTTCCACGGCAACTGGCGGCCGAACGCGTAGCCGCCGGTGGGTCAGCGTGGCAGCGCCAGCGCGAACGGCAGGCTTGCCACGCCCAGGATGGTCGACAGCGTGACCAATCCCGCCACATACGGTCCGTTGTAGCCCATCCGCGCCGCCAGCACATAGGCGCTCGACGCGGTCGGCACGGCCGAGAAGGCCATCAGCACCGACGCCTGCGTCGCATCCAGCTTCAAGGCCAGCGACAACCCCCAAGCCACCAGCGGCAAGAAGAAATGCCGTATCGCCAGCACCGACACCGCCAGCGTCTTGCCACGTCCCAGCGTCGCGAACTGCATGCCGGCACCTGCCGCAAGCAGCCCCAACGCCAGCGATGCCGCACCGATGCGCGTGAGCGTCGGCGTCAGCCAGGTCGGCACCGTGAAGCCCAGCACGTTGGCGATCAACCCCGCCAGCGTCGCCACGATCAGCGGGTTGCGCACGAGCTGGCGCACGAAGCCCGTCTGCGCGTGGCGCGTCATCGGCCACACGGCGGCGATGTTGAACATCGGCACGCACACGCCGATCAGCACGGCGATCAGCAACAGGCCCTCGGGCCCGGCCAGCCGTTCGGCCAGCGCCAGGCAGATGAACGAGTTGAAGCGGAACGCGATCTGCGCGCTGGCCGCGTGGTCGTGCCGGTCGATGTGCGAGCGCAGACCGGGCACGAAGGGCAGGGCGTAGGCCATCGCGATGCCGGCCAGCCCGACACCCACGCCCGCGGTCAGCAGGCTCGAGGTCGCACCAAAGTCGAGCGGGCTGCGCACGATCGAATGGAACAGCAGGACGGGAAATAGAAAGTAATACACCAGGCTCTCGACCTGGTCCCACACGCGGCGGTCGAGCGCGGTGTAGCGGCACAGGAGCCAGCCGATGGCGATGAGGGAGAAGTCGGGGAAGAGCAGCTGCGCGTAGTTCACCGCTTCGAGCATAAACCGCCACAACTGTGGGTATTCCACAGCATGAAGGAAAGCCCCGACCCGCTAGCATCCGGGCTTCGCTTTTTTCCGGCCCCGGCCGGTCCCGTCTAGTCAAGGAGTTATCGATGCAACGTCGTCAATGGAGCGCGCTTGCGGGCGCCGCCGCGCTGGTCGCAGTGGCAGGTCAGAGTTTCGCGCAGGGCTATCCCACCAAGCCGGTCGAACTGAGCGTGCCGTTCGCACCCGGCGGCACGACGGACATCGTGGCGCGCGTGATCGCCGACCCGCTGGGCAAGGTGCTGGGCCAGCCCGTGGTGGTGATCAACCGCGCCGGCGGCGGCGGCATCGTGGGTGCGGCCGAAACCGCGCGCGCGCCGGCCGATGGCTACAAGCTGGGCGTGGCCACGGTGTCGAGCACGGCGGCCAACCCGGCCATCAACCCGAAGACGCCGTACGACCCGATCACCGACTTCACGCCGATCATCAACATCGCGGCCACGCCGAACGTGATCGCCGTGAACCCGAGCTTCCCCGCCAAGAACTACGCCGAGTTCGTGGCCGAGCTGAAGAAGAATCCGGGCAAGTATTCGTACGCCTCGTCGGGCACGGGCGGCATCGGCCACCTGCTGATGGAGCTGTACAAGAGCCTGACCACGACCTTCGTCACGCACATCCCGTACCGCGGCGCGGGCCCGGCGCTGAACGACGTGGTGGCCGGCCAGGTGCCGATCATTTTCGACAACCTGCCTTCGGCCATGCCTTTCATCCAGAGCGGCCGCCTGGTGCCGATCGTGGTGTCGGCGCCGACGCGCGTGGCCGGCCTGCCGAACGTGCCGACCTTCAAGGAAGTCGGCCTGGAGCCGGTCAACCGCATGGCCTACTACGGCATCCTCGGCCCCAAGGGCCTGCCGAAGGAAGTGGTCGACAAGATCAACGCGGGCGTGAAGAAGGCGGTGGAAGATCCGGCCGTGAAGAAGCGCATCGAAGACACCGGTTCGCTGATCGTGGCCAACTCGCCCGACCAGTTCGCCGCGCAGATCAAGGCCGAGTTCGACGTGTACAAGCAGGTCGTGAAGAAGCAGAACCTCAAGCTCGACTGATCGGCTTCGCTTCCCCTGAAAGCCGCCCGCGTTCCGGGCGGCTTTTTCTTTTGTTATCTTGCACCGCATGACCGAGGCCGCCGCCGCTCCCCCCACTGCCGACATCGACACCTTCATCGACGCCCTCTGGCTCGAGGACGGGCTGTCGAAGAACACGCTGGCCGCCTACCGCCGCGACCTCGCGCTGTTCGCCCAGTGGCTGCGCGAACAGCGGGGCGGCATGGGCCTGGACGCCGCGCGCGAAACCGACCTGCAGGCCTACATGGGCGTGCGTCTGTCCACAAAGGGAAAGGCGACGTCGGCGAACCGCCGGCTCACGGTGTTCAAGCGCTACTACCGCTGGGCGCTGCGCGAGCGCCGCATCACGGCCGACCCGAGCATCCGCCTCATGCCCGCGCGCCAGATGCCGCGCGCCATCAAGACGCTGTCCGAGAAGCAGGTCGACGACCTGCTGGCCGCGCCCGATGTCGAGAGCCCGCTCGGCCTGCGCGACCGCGCGATGCTGGAGCTGATGTACGCGAGCGGCCTGCGCGTGAGCGAGCTGGTGGCGCTGAAGGCCATCGACATGAGCCTCAACGACGGCGTGCTGCGCGTGCTCGGCAAGGGCAACAAGGAACGCCTCGTGCCCTTCGGCGGCGAGGCGCGGCGCTGGATCGAGCGCTACCTCGACGAATCGCGCCCCGTGATCCTCGACGGCCAGCAGACGCCCGACCTGTTCGTGACCGCACGCGGCGCGGGCATGACGCGCGTGATGTTCTGGGTCATCGTGAAGAAGCAGGCGGCGGCGGCCGGCATCCATGTGCCGCTGTCGCCGCACACG
>NZ_CALRZC010000085.1:0-31497 GCF_943372545.1 Variovorax sp. YR752
GGCCCATGGCCCTGAGCGGCCACGGGCCGCTCAGGGCCGCTGGCCTCCACGCACCGCTCCCCCCCGAGCCCCCTCCGGGAGGGGGCTCCAGCTTGACCAACGAGTTGGCCGGCCGCAAGGCCGGCCCGTCGACCATGCTGGAACCCCCGCTTGGCGGGGGGCAGGGGGTGCCGTAGGTGCAGGCCCATGGCCCTGAGCGGCCACGGGCCGCTCAGGGCCGCGAACCGCCGATCGTTCGCGCACCTCCCTCGGTCAGTGAACCCGTAGTGACCTCAGAAGCGCGAGCCTGGCTGTTCCAGGAATGCGAGTTCCTCGGCCGTGCTCTTGCGCCCCAAGATGGTGTTGCGGTGCGGAAAGCGGCCGAAGCGGCGGATGACCTCGCGGTGCTTCAGCGCGTAGTCGAGCATGTCGCGCAGTGCCGGCGCCTCCTGGGCCAGCGCCTCGAAGCAGCGCACCGAGACGTCCTGCAGCGCCTCGTCCTCGGCGTGCTCGAAGGGCAGGTAGGCGAATGCGCGTTGCCACGGAGGCAGTTGCAGATCGTCGCCCACCTCCGTCATCGCCTGCGCCAGCGAGCGCGCCAGGCCGTCGCCGGCGAAGGCCCGTGGCGTGTCGCGGAAGGTGTTGCGGGTGAACTGGTCGAGAACGACGATGCGCGCCAGCCGCTCGGCTGCCGAGTCGCCGAAGCTGGCGCCGGCGAGCACGGCCTCGACCAGTGCGCCGAAGCGTTCGCGGATCTGCGCATCGAAGGCCGGGTCCTTGCGGAACCACTCGGCACGCGCCGCCGGCTGATCGCCGAACCAGAAGTCGAGCACGGCGCGGGCATCCGGCTGCATGTCGCTCAGTCCTCTCGCGCCAGGCGCTGCCACAGGTAGGTGAACTCGATCGCCTGCAGCGTGGCGCGCTGCTCGTTGTCGGCGGCGCCGCCGTGGCCGCCCTCGATGTTCTCGTAGTACAGCACCGGGTGGCCGAACTCGCGCAGCCGAGCCACCATCTTGCGCGCGTGGCCGGGGTGTACGCGGTCGTCGCGCGTCGAGGTGGTGAACAGCAGCGGTGGGTACTTCGCGTCGCGCCTGATGTTCTGATAAGGGCTGTAGGCCGAGATCACTGCCCAGTCGGCCGCCACGTCGGGGTTGCCGTACTCGGCCACCCAGCTGGCACCGGCGAGCAGCTTGTGGAAGCGCTTCATGTCGAGCAGCGGCACCTGGCAGACCATGGCGTTGAACAACTCCGGCCGCTGCATCATCACCGCGCCGACCAGCAGCCCGCCGTTGCTGCCACCCTCGATGCCGAGGTGGCGCGCGCTGGTGATCTTCTGCTTGATCAGGTCTTCGGCCACCGCAATGAAGTCGTCGTAGCTGCGCTGCTTGTTCTCCTTCATCGCTGCCTGGTGCCAGCGCGGGCCGAACTCGCCGCCGCCGCGGATATTGGCCACCACCAGCACGCCGCCGCGCGCGTACCAGGCCGCGCCGAAGCCGCGCGAGTACCACGGCTCGAGCGAGACCTGGAAGCCGCCATAGCCGTACAGCAGCGTCGGGTTGCTGCCGTCGGCCTTGGCGCCCTTGGGCCAGACCACGAAGTAGGGCACGCGCGTGCCGTCGCGGCTGGCGGCGAAGCGCTGCTCGGCGCGCATGCCGCTGGCATCGAACGAGGGCGGTAGCGTCTTGAGCGCGTCGCGCTTGTCGCTGCCGGTGGCGCCGAGCAGCAGCGTGTCGGGGGTCAGGAAGTCGGTGTAGTTCAGCAGGTACTGTTCGGCCAGCGGGTCGTCGCGGCGCAGTGGGTCGTGCAGTGCGCTGACGCCGAGGTTGCCGGGCGAAGGCGCGTCCACCGCACGCTTCGTGAAGCGGCCGCCGGCATCACGCTTCCATTCCTCCAGCTTGCCGGTGACGTTGTCGTTGATGTTGACCAGCACGTGGCTGCGCGTCAGCGCAATGCCGGCCAGCGAGCGCGTTTCGGTCGGCTCGAACAGCACCTGCACGCGCCGCTCGCTGTTGTCCTTCGCTTTCTGCCAGGCGGCGAAGTCGGCGGCCAGCAGCGAGCCCTTGGGGTGCGTGCGCTCGCCCAGGCGCAGGTCGCTGCGCAGCTCGAGCAGCAGCGTGTCGGCGGCGACGCCGGCACTGTGCATGAACGATAGGCGCGCATCGTCGGGCACGTCGAGCTTGACCAGGCTGTCGCCCTGCAGCAGCAGCGTCTCCTGGTGGAAGAAGTCGGTCGCGCGCACGATCAGCGTGCGCTCGTGGCCAGGCGTCGGGTCGACGCTGACGCCGACCCAGACGTCCTCCTTGCGGCCCTCGAACACCGTCTTCGCCTCCGCCAGTGGCGTGCCGCGCGCCCAGCGCTTGACGATGCGCGGGTAGCCGGAGTCGGTCATCGAGCCGGGGCCCCAGTCGGTGCCGACGTAGAGCGTGTCGGCGTCGGCCCAGGCGATGTCGGTCTTGGCCTCGGGCAGCATGAAGCCGCCGTCGACGAAGCGCTTGGCGACGGTGTCGAACTCGCGGATCACCTTGGCATCGGCACCGCCGCGCGACAGCGAGAGCATGCAGCGGCGATAGTCCGGCCCCAGGCAGTCGGCACCACCCCAGACCCAGTTCTCGTTCTCTGCCTTGCCGAGCGCGTCGAGGTCGAGCACCGTCTCCCAGGTCGGCTTGGCCTTGCGGTACTCGGCCAGCGTGGTGCGCCGCCACAGGCCGCGCTTGTGCGTGCCGTCCTGCCAGAGGTTGTAGAGCCAGTCGCCGCGGCGCGAGACGGCCGGAATGCGGTCGCTCGAGTTCAGCACCTCGAGCAGCCTGGTGCGCGTCGGCGCGAAGTCGGCGCGCGCGCCGAGTTGCTTCATGGTCTCGGCATTGCGCTCGCGCACCCAGGCCAGGGCCTTGTCACCCTGCACCTCCTCCAGCCAGAGATGCGGGTCGTCGTCGGTCGGCTTGTCTTGGCTCATTGCGAACGGGGTGAGGGCGGCCGCGGCGGCGCACAGCAGCCAGCGGGCCAGGGTGGAGGGTGTCGGCATCGGTCGCTTCGATGGTGGGTCAGGCGAGCAGGTCCTGCACCTCGGGGTGGCGGCGCACGTAGGCCTGCACGTAGGAGCACAGCGGCCGCACCTTCAGGCCGCGCTCGCGCGCATGGGCCAGCGCCGTGCGCACCAGTTCGGCAGCGAGGCCCTGGCCTTCCAGCTCGGGCGCCACCTCGGTGTGGGTGATGAACATCACGCCGTCGCGCATCCGGTAGTCGCACACGCACAGGTGGCCGTGCACCTGGGCGCTGAAGCGGCCCGCAGTCTCGTCGTGCTCGATCGTCATGGTCATGGTCGACAACTCCATCGAATCAGGTGCCGGCATTCAGGCGCAGCGGCGTGACCTCCACCGAGGTCTCGCCGTCGCCCACCCAGGCCGTGCCGTCCTGCACGGTGACCTGCAGATTCATCGTGCGCTGCACCAGCGCGGCCAGCGCCTGGCTCTGCGCCGCGTCGACCTGCCAGACCTCGAGGTTGGCAGCGCGGGCGACCTTGTTGGCGAGGCCGCTCCACCAGATCGGCGTGCTCGCCGCGTAGGCGTAGACGCTGACGCGGTCGGCGCGGCCGGCAGCGCGCAGCAGGCACTTGTCGTCGGGCTGGCCGATCTCGATCCAGTGACGCACCCGGCCGGTCAGGTCGCGGTGCACGAGGTCGGGTTCGTCGGCGTCGGACAGGCCCTTGCCCGACTCGAGCGTGCCGTCGCGGTCGTCGACCGGCACGTTCAGCGCGAAGGCCAGCACGCGCATCAGCAGGCGCTCGTCGGTCTCCGACGGGTGGCGTGCCAGCGTCAGCGCATGGTCGGCGTAGAGGCCGCGGTCCATGTCGGCGAGCTGCACGCGGGCTTTGAAGATGGTGGCCTTGAGTGCCATGGGAGCAGGGAGAGGCGCTGCAGCGCGGAACCGCGATTACAGCAGAGCGCCACCGCCGAGCGCCCGGAAGGGCCGCAACCCGCCGCTTCAGGGCTTCTCGGCCAGCGTCTTCAGGCCGGCCAGGCCGTCGGCGAAGTCCCTGCCGATCATGCCGTCGGCGCCGAGCGCGAACCAGCGCATCAGCGGGTTCGCGCCCATGTCGCCGTTGATCGTCCAGGTGACCGTCGTGCCGCTGCCTTCGGCGGCCAGCGTCAGCTCGCCGGTGGACGTGGTGCCGAAGTCGGGGAAGAAGAGTTCGTAGGCCACACGCTGCCCTGGATCGGCGGCGGTGAAGCTCATGCGGCCATCACCTTCGGTCTTGCTCTGCCACGACCAGCCAGCGCCGGCGCCGCTGGGCGGGCCGCTGTAGTCCATCTTCATCGCCGGATCGCGGCGGTTCCACACCGTCCAGTCCTTCCATCGCCGCGGATCGGCGATCAGGCCGTAGACCTTGTCCGGTGGCGCCGCGATGGTGACGCTGCGCGACACCACGAACTTCGGCGAGATCAGGTAGCCGCCGAGCACCAGCACCGCGGCGAGCAGGAGTACCAGGGCGAGCAGCCATTTGACGATCTTCATCGCAACGTCTCCGGGCGGTGGGTGCCGGGAGTCTGCGCCCTTGCGCCTCAGGCCACAAGCGGCGACGGCCCGGCCTGGCAGCTGCGTGCCTCGCGCGCGCTGCGCTGGCCGAGTTCGATCAGCGCCATCACTGCCGCGGCCTGCTCCGGCGGCACCGGGTTGGCCGCTTCGCCGCGCAGCGCGTCGCGCACGGCGGCGTAGTAGGCGCCCTGGCAGCCGGGCTGCAGCGGCCAGTGGTCGGTGACCATCGCTTCGCCCTGCGGCCGGGTGATCAGGCTGACGCTGCGGTCGACGCCCCAGCCCGGCGGCGGCGGCCAGCCAGGGCGCGCGCCGGCCTTCAGCACGTCCTCCTGGGGGTCGAGCCCGAGCTTGGTCCAGCTGCCCCTGCTGCCGTGCACGACGAAGCGCGGCGACGGTGCGGCGGCCAGCATGCTGGCACGCAGCACCACGCGCAGCGCGGGGTAGTGCAGCTGCGCCTGGAACCAGTCGTCGGACTGGCCGCTTTCGCGCAACACGGCCTGCTCGAGCACGATCGCCGCGGGCCAGCCGAACAGCTGCAGCGCCTGGTCGAGCAGGTGCGGCCCGAGGTCGAACCACAGCCCGCCGCCAGGCCCCGCCGACTCGCGCCAGCGCGCGCGCACCGTGGGGCGGAAGCGGTCGAAAGCCGACTCGACGTGGACGATGCGGCCCAGCGTGCCGCGCTCGACGATCGTGCGAAGCGTGAGGAAGTCGCCGTCCCAGCGGCGGTTGTGGAACACCGACAGCAGCCGGCCGCGTGCATGCGCGAGTGCACACAGCTCGCGCGCTTCGGCCAGGCTCAGCGTGAAGGGCTTGTCGACGACGACGTGGCGGCCCGCTGCCAGTGCCGCGCGCGCCAGCGGGAAGTGGCTGTCGTTCGGGCTGGCGATGACCACCAGGTCGAGGTCGTCGCGCCGCACCAGCGCCTGCGCATCGGGCAGCACCTCGGCGTCCGGCCAGTCGGCGCGCACGCGCCCGGGGTCGCGGCTGGAGACCACCGCCAAGGTCAGCCCGGGCACGCCGGCGATCAGCGGCGCATGGAAGGTCTTGCCGGCGTAGCCGTAGCCGACCAGGCCGACACGCAACGGGGGAGGGGTCATGGCGGGATGCGGCAGGATGAAGGCAGCGCATTGTCGCGTCCGACCGCGCCCGGATCGCGCCGATGGCATGATGCGCGCCTGTCCGAACCGACCCGTGCCTGCTCCATGAGATCCCTTGCCGCCAGCCTCACCTTCGTCGCCGCCTGCCTGCCGTTCACGGCCGATGCGGCAAGCGACAAGCTTCGCCTGGGCATCTTCGGCAGCGGCAAGGGAACCGGACCGCTGCTCACCCGCGTCGAACTGCGCGAATGCCTGGCCCTGAAGGAACGCGTCGGCACCGGCAGCGAGGCTGCGGCGCGCGAACGCGAGCAGATCGAGAAGGAGAAGGCCGAACTGATGCGCCAGGGCGAGGAGTTGAAGGCCGAGTTCGAGAAGATCGACCGCGACAGCGTCGAGGCGCTCGAGCAGCATCGCGACCGCGCGCTGGCGCGCGACAAGGCGATCGATGCCTTCGAAGTCCGCGCAACCGAGTTCAACGACCGGCTCGCCGCGCTCAACGCCGAGCGCAGCACTTTTATGAAGCGCTGCGACAACCGCCGCTTCGACCAGGTCGACGAAGAGGCGATTCGCAAGGGCAAGTAACGATCCGGGGAGGACGGCGTCGCTAAGCTGTCCTTCATCCGCGGCACCTAGATTGCGGCATCCGGCCTGTCGGCCGGTTTTCTCTCGTGCCGCCCATGCCTGTCATCCGCCTGCTCGCCTTGTCGCCGGGGCGTCTCGCCCTGGTCGCCCCGCTGTTCATGGCCTTCGTCGCGGTCAGTGCGCTGACCCGCCTCGGCCTGGCCGTCTTCAATGCCGACAGCGCGCTGTTCGCGCCCCTGTCGCTCGGCCCCGCACTGCTGCTCGGCCTGGGCTATGACGCTGCGGTGGCGCTGTGGTGGTGCCTGCCGCTGGTGCTGCTCGGCTGGGGGTGGCCGGCGTCGCGCGGGCGAGCGGTGCTCGGCTGGGCCGCCGTCGCCGTCGCGAGCCTCCTGCTCGGCGCCCTGGTGTTCGTCAGCGTGGCCGAGTTCGTGTTCTGGAACGAGTTCGCCTCGCGCTTCAACTTCATCGCCGTCGACTACCTGCTCTACACGCGCGAGGTGATCGGCAACATCCGCGAGTCGTACGCGCTGATCCCGATGTTCGCTGTGATCGGCGCCACGACGCTGCTGCTGGGCTGGGTGCTGGCGCCTCGCCTGCGCCATGCCGCCGCAGCGAGCGCGCCGGGATTCGCGCGCCGCTCGTGGCAGGCACTGGCCTACGTCGCCGTGGCGGCGGGCGTGACCGCGGCGGTGGGTACCGGCTGGAAGGATCGCCTTGGCCAGCCGCAACTGGTGCAGGTGGCCGGCAACGGCGTGTGGGAGTTCTTCCATGCGCTGCGCTACAACCAGATCGACTACCAGCGCTTCTACGCCACGCTGCCCGCCGAGCGGGTCGATGCCATCCTGCAGCAGCGCTTCGCCGATCCGGCCCACTACCGGCCGGCGCCGGTGGCCGGCATGCCGATCCGCCGCGAGGTGCTGCCCGCCGGGGCGCGGCGCGATCTCAACGTGGTGATGGTGTCGGTGGAGAGCCTGGGCGCGGAGTTCGTCGAGAGCCTCGGCGGCGCGAAGGGCCTGACGCCCAACCTCGAGCGGCTCGGCCGCGAGGGGTTGCTGTTCACGCAGATGTACGCCACCGGCACGCGCACGGTGCGCGGCCTGGAGGCGCTGACGCTGTCGGTGCCGCCGACACCCGGCCACGCCGTGCCGATGCGGCCGGACAACGCCGGCCTGTTCACGCTCGGCGGCGTGCTCAAGGCGCAGGGCTGGGAGCCGCTGTACCTCTACGGCGGCTACAGCTACTTCGACAACATGGCCAGCTTCTTCGGCGGCAACGGCTACACGGTGATCGACCGCACCGCGATCGACAAGCAGGACATCCACCACGAGAACATCTGGGGCGTCGCCGACGAAGACCTGTTCGACCTGGCGCTGCGCGAGATCGACGCGCGCGCTGTGGCCGGCAGGAAGGTCTTCGCGCACGTGATGACCACCTCCAACCACCGGCCCTTCACCTACCCCGCGGGGCGCATCGACATCCCCTCGGGCAGCGGCCGCGATGGCGCGGTGAAGTACACGGATCACGCCATCGGCCGCTTCGTCGAGATGGCGCGCAGCAAGCCGTGGTTCGCGAACACCATGTTCGTGTTCGTCGCCGACCACAGCTCGATCGCGCGCGGCCGCAGCGACCTGCCGATGGAGCGCTTCCACATCCCGATGGTGGTCTACGCACCGGGGCTGGTCGAGCCAAAGCATGTCGAGGTGCTGGCCTCGCAGATTGACGTCGCGCCGACGCTGCTCGGCCTGCTGAACCTCTCGTACGTGTCGGAGTTCTTCGGCCGCGACCTGCTGCGCGACGATGCCGTGCCGGCTTCGCTGTTCATGGCCAACTACCAGACGGTGGGTTTCGTCGGCGAGGGTGAACAGGTCGAACTGCGCCCCAAGCGCGCCACGCGCGTCTTCGCCATCGACGGCCGCGCGGCCACGCCCGCGCGCGACCGCGCTGCACTGGAGGAGGGCATCGCCTTCTACCAGGTGGCGGCGCAGCGCCTGTCGTCCCATGGTGTGGTGACCCCATCGGCGGCGCCGTAGCAGCGGGACTCCTAGAATCTCGGTTTCTCCGCACCCACGAGAAGCCGCGATGACGACTGCCACCAGCAACCCGCTGCTGCAGACCTGGGACACCCCCTTCGGCCTGCCGCCCTTCGACCGCATCCGCGCCGAACACTTCCCGCCGGCTTTCGAGGCCGCCTGCACCGAGCACCTGGCCGAGATCGACGCCATCGCCGCGCAGGCCGAGCCGCCGAGCTTCGACAACACGATCGCCGCGCTCGACCGCTGCGGCCGCCCGTACTGGCGCGTCGAGGGTGTGTTCCACAACCTGGCGGCCAGCGAGACCTCGCCGGCGCTGCAGCAGGTCGAGCGCGACATGGCGCCCAGGCTGGCCGCGCACAACAACGCGATCTACATGCACCGCGGCCTGTTCGCGCGCATCGACGCGCTGCATGCGCGCCGCGAGGAACTCGGCCTGAGCCCCGAGCAACGCCGCCTGCTCGATCGCTTCCACTTCGATTTCGTGCGTGCCGGTGCGCGGCTGGCCGGCGCGGCGCAGCAGCGCTACGCACAGGTGATGGAGCGGCTGGCCGAGCTGACCACCCGCTTCGGGCAGAACGTGCTGGCCGACGAGTCCTCCTACCGGCTGGTGCTGCGCAGCGAGGCCGAGCTGGGCGGCCTGCCCGACTTCGTGCGCGCCGCGGCGCGCCAGGCGGCGATCGAGCGCGGCCTGCCTGACGCGCACGTGATCACGCTGTCACGTTCGCTGATCGTGCCCTTCCTGACCTACTCCGATCGTCGCGACCTGCGCGAGCAGGCCTGGCGCGCCTGGACCAGCCGTGGCGAACACGACGGCGAGCATGACAACCGCCCGGTGGCACGCGAGATCCTGGCGCTGCGCAACGAGCAGGCACGCGCCCACGGCTTCGCCTGCTACGCCGACTACGCGCTGGCCGACACCATGGCCGGCACGCGCGCGGCGGTCAACCAGCTGCTCGAGCAGGTCTGGTCGCGTGCGAAGCCGCGCGCCGAGGAGGAGCGCGAGGCGCTGCGCTCGCTGGTGCTGTCGCGCGGCGAGACGCTGCAGATCGAGGCCTGGGACTGGCGCTACTACGCCGAGAAGGTGAGGGCGCTGCGCTACGACCTCGACGAGGCGGCGATCAAGGCCTACTTCCCGCTCGAGCGCGTGGTCGATGCGGTGTTCGACTGCGCGAAGCGCTTGTTCGGCCTCGACTTCGTGCCGCAGCCGCACATCCGCGCCTACCACCCCGACGTCACCGTCTACGAGGTGCGCGGCCGCGACGGCGCGCATGTCGGCGTGTTCCTGCACGACAACTTCGCCCGCTCGACCAAGCGCAGCGGCGCCTGGATGAGCAACTACCGCCAGCAGACCCGCAATGCGCCGGGCGGTGGCGCGGTGTCGCCGATCGTCGTCAACAACAACAACTTCGCCAAGGGCGCAGCGGGCGAGCCGACGCTGCTGAGCTTCGACGACGCGCGCACCATGTTCCACGAGTTCGGCCACGGCCTGCACGGGCTGCTGTCGAGCGTGACCTACGAGCGCCTGTCCGGCACCAACGTGCTGCGCGACTTCGTCGAGCTGCCCTCGCAGCTGTTCGAGCACTGGCTGACCGAGCCCTCGGTGCTGAAGGCGCACGCGCGCCACCATCTCACCGGCGAGCCCATCCCCGACGAACTGGTGCAGCGCCTGCATGCGGCGCGCAAGTTCAACCAGGGCTACGAGACGGTGCGCTACACCGCCTCGGCGATGGTCGACATGGCGGTGCACTCGCTGGACTCGGCCGAGGGCCCGGACATCGTCGCTGCCGAGCGCGCCGAGGTCGAGCGCATCGGCCTGCCGGCCGGCGTGGGCATGAACCACCGCTTGCCGCACTTCCAGCACCTGTTCAGCGGCTCGAGCTATGCCGCCGGCTACTACGTCTACCTGTGGGCCGAGGTGCTCGACGCCGACGGCTTCGACGCCTTCGCCGAGGCCGGCAATCCGTTCGATCCGGCGGTGGCGCAGCGCTTGCAGCAGTTCATCTATTCGGCCGGCGACTCGCTCGAGCCGCGTGCCGCCTACCGTGCCTTCCGCGGCCGCGAGGCGACGGTCGAGCCGATGCTGCGCAAGAAGGGGCTGGTGCCCGAGGGCGCCTGAGGTCGCGACGGCGCCGGGCCGTCAGCGGCCGGCGCCGCGCACCTCACCCTGCGGGAAGCGCTGCTCGAGCGCGCCGAGGAACTGGCGGAAGTCGATCGGCTTGGTCCAGTAGTCGTCGAAGCCGGCCTCCATCGCAGTGGTGATGTCCTGCGGCATCGCGTTGGCCGACAGGGCGATGCACGGAATGCGCGCGGTGTCGGGGTGCGCGCGCAGCCGGCGCAGCACCTCGAAGCCGTCGAAGTCGGGCAACTGCATGTCGATCAGCACGAGGTCGGGGCGCAACTGCACGGCGCGCGCAACGCCGTCGGTGCCGTTCGCCTCGCTGGTGATGCGCAGCCCCGACAGGCCGTTGACCAGCTCCTCGACGAGAAGAACGTTGACCGGGTTGTCCTCGATGTAGAGCAGCTGGCCGCGCGAACTCGGCAGCGGCGCCGGGGGCGCGTGCACCGCCTCGGGCGGCGGCGCGGGCGTTTCGGCGACCGGTGCGCGCGGCAGCCTGACCTCGAAGCGGCTGCCCGTGCCGGGGCGGCTCTCGACGTCGATGCGCCCACCCATGCCGGCGACCAGCGCCTTCACGATGGTCATGCCGATGCCCGTGCCCTCGATGCCCTCGCGCTCGGCGCCCAGGCGGTTGAAGGGCTCGAACAGGTGCTCGAGCTGCGCGGCGCTCATGCCGCGGCCGCTGTCCTCGACCACGAGCATCACGGTCTCACCGCTGTGCTGCGCGGCAACGTGCACCTCGCCGCCGGGCCGGTTGTACTTGATCGCATTGGTCAGCAGGTTGACCAGCACCTGCAGCGTGCGGGTGCGGTCGGCCAGCGCGACCCCCTGCAGCTCGCCGTGCAGCAGCCGCACGCCGTGGCGCTGCGCCAGCACCGCGACCAGCGGCATTGCCTGCTCGACCAGCGCCGCCATCGACAGCGGCTGCGGGTCCAGCCGCAGGCTGCCCGACTCGAGGCTGGACAGGTCGAGCACGCCGTCGATCAGCGACAGCAGATGCTCGCCGGCGCTGCGGATGTGGCCGAGCTTGGCGCGGCGGTCGGCGTCGCCGTCCTCGAACTGCAGCAGCTGGGTGAAACCGAGCACGGCATTCAACGGCGTGCGCAGCTCGTGGCTCATGCGCGCGAGGAACTGCGACTTCGCCCGGCTGGCACGCTCGGCCACGGCAGTCGCCTCGCGGGCGGCCTCGGCCTGCTTGGCGTCGGTGACGTCCCAGTTCACGCCCATGCGGCGCAGCGTGCGACCCTGTTCGTCGCCGACCGCGATCGAGCGCGAGGCCAGCCAGCGCACGCCGCCGTCGGGCAACAGCACGCGAAACTCGTAGCGCATCGGCCGCCGGTCGTACAGGGTCTCGGGCCTGGCGTCGAGGTTGCGGCCGCGGTCCTCGGGGTGGACCAGCGCCAGTCGCTCGGCGCGTGTCGGCGGATGGGCGGCCGGTTCCAGGCCGCGCAGGCGGAACATCTGCTCGTCCCATCGTTCGGCGCCGCTGGCGAAGTCGACTTCCCAGGTGCCGATGCCGGCGCTGCGGGCGGCCAGCGCGGCCCGCTGGTCGGCGCTGCGCAGCTTCTGTTCGGCCAGGCGGCGGTCGGTCACGTCGATGGTCACGCCGAAGACCATGGTGCGCCCGTTCCACGGCACGCGGCGGGCGCGGTTGATCAGCCAGCGCAGCTCGCCGTCGGGGCGGACGATGCGGTACTCATGCTCGACGGCGGCGTCCGGCGCCTGCATCAGGTCATCGCGCGCGCTGCGCATGCGCGGCCGGTCGTCGGGATGGATGATCTGCTCGATCCACTCGTGACGCGTCGGCGTGCCACGCTCCGGTGGCACGCCGTTGATTGAGAACATCTGCCGGTTCCATTGGCCTTGCTCGGTCTGCGGGTCGCGGCTCCAGATGCCGATGCCGGCGGCCTGGGTGGCGATGTCCAGCCGCAGTGCCAGCTCGCGGGCCTCGCGCTGGCCCTCGACCTGGTCGGTCAGGTCGAGCGCCACGCCGAGGAAGGCCAGCGGCGTGCCGTCGGTGGCGCGCTGAACGACGCGCCGCGTCAGCACGTGGCGCCAGCTGCCGTCGCTGCGCCGATAGCGGGCCTGCATGTCGGTCGGGCGGTCCGATGCCAGTGCCCGCTGGGCCGAGGCGACCACCTCGGGCAGGTCGTCGGCGTGGATGAACGAACGCACCTCCTCGATCGGCAGGCCCTCGGGCCGCGGCGTGATGCCGAGCACCGCGAAGGCGCGGTCGTTGTAGTACATGCGGTTGCTGCGCAGGTCGTGGCGCCAGATCGCGATGTCGCCCAGTTCGACCGCGAGCTTGAGCTGCGCGCTGGCATCGCCGAGCGAGCGCGCCAGTTCGTAGACCTCGGTGTCGTCCATCATCACGCCGACGACCCGCTCGGGCCGGCCGTCGGCGGCGGCCTTCACCTCCCACTGCGAATGGATGCGGCAGATCGTGCCGTCGGGCCGCAGCACGCGATAGCGCTGCGAATAGCGCCCCGGGGCCGCCATCGACTTGCCGTAGGTGCCCCGGAAGTGGTCTTCCGGATGGATGTAGCGGGTGGCTTCCTCCAGCCCGGGTGTGCCCTGGGCCGGGTCGAGCCCCCAGAAGGCGAAGACGTGGCGGTCCCAGCGGCCCTGCCCGCTGGCCACGTCGCGCTCCCAGACGCCCAGCCGGCCGAACTCCTGGGCGATCTCGAGCAGCTCGCGCAGCCGCGCCGCCTCGGCTGCCGCACGCTGCGCAGCAATGTCCTCGAACAGCCAGGCGACACCCTCGGCGTTGCGGCGCGCCTGCACCGCGAACCAGCCGGCGCCGAGCTGCATCTCGGTGCGCGGCAAGCCGTCGTCCGAGACCGTCACCGACGTCACTTCTGCGGGCAGTGCGTCGCCGAAGCGGGTGCGGAAGGCGTCGTTGGCGAAGATCAGCCGGCCGTCGTCCGCACTCAGGGCCAGCAGCTCACGCGACATCTCCGCCCAGGCGGCCAGCACCTGGGGCGGCGGAGCTGTGCGGCTGCGACGGTCCACGCGGCAAGTCTAGCGGCGCCGCCTGCGAGGGCGGCGCTGCACTGCAGCGGCATGCGCCAATTCCGACCTACTCGGCTGCCACCTTCAGCACCAGCTTGCCGAAGTTCTGGCCGCTGAAGAGCTTCATCAGCGTGGCGGGGAAGCTGGCCAGGCCCTCGACCACGTCCTCGCGGCTCTTCATGCGGCCGTCCTTCAGGTAGCCGGCCATCTCGGCCACCGCGAGGTGGTAGCGATCGGCATAGTCGAACACCACGATGCCTTCCATGCGTGCGCGGTTGACCAGCAGCGAGAGGTAGTTCTTCGGGCCCCGCACCGGCGTGGTGTTGTTGTACTGGCTGATGGCGCCGCAGATGATGATGCGCGCCTTGCGGTTGATGCGCGTGAGCACGGTGTCGAGAATGTCGCCGCCGACGTTGTCGAAGTAGATGTCGACGCCGTCCGGGCAATGCTGCTTCAGGCCGTCGCGCACGCTGCCGGCCTTGTAGTCGATGCAGGCGTCGAAGCCGAGCTCCTCGACCACCCAGCGGCACTTGTCCGGCCCACCGGCGATGCCGACGACGCGGCAGCCCTTGATCTTTGCGAGCTGGCCGACGGTCTGGCCGACCGCGCCGGCAGCACCCGAGACGACCACCGTCTCACCCGCCTTCGGCTGGCCCACGTCCATCAGGCCGAAGTAGCCGGTCATGCCGGGCATGCCCAGCACGTTGAGCCACTGCGTGTCGCTGCCCAGGCGCGGGTCGATCTTGACCAGTCCGGCGCGCTTGATCTGGTCGGCCGGGAACAGGGCGTATTCCTGAACGCCGAGGCCGGCGCTGACCTTGTCGCCCACGGCGAAGGCCGGGTTCTTCGAGGCCACGACGACACCGATGCCGCCGGCGCGCATCACCTCGCCGATGCCCACCGGCGGGATGTAGCTCTTGCCCTCGTTCATCCAGCCGCGCATCGCCGGGTCGAGCGAGAGGTACAGCGTGCGCACCAGCACGCCGCCCTCGGTGGGCTGGACGACGGCTTCCTCGGTGAACTGCCAGTCGGAGTCCTTCGGGTTGCCGACCGGGCGCGCGGCGAGGCGGATCTGGTGGTTCACGGCGGTGGCGAGATCGGTCATGGTGCGAATCCTGGGAGCGGAGCGCGGATGGTAGGCGCGCTCGCCAGGCCGTGTCGTCGCCTCGGTGACTGACGTGCTGCAGCAGATGCGGGCGAAAAAAAGCCGCGGGCGGTGCCGCGGCTCTCTCGGACCGGCCCGAAGGCCCGTCGCGCTACATCAAAGCGGGCGGATGTTGGCAGCCTGCAGGCCCTTCTGGCCTTGCTTGACTTCGAACTCGACGCGCTGGTTTTCCTGCAGCGTCTTGAAGCCATTGCCCTGGATGTCACGGAAGTGGGCGAAGAGGTCGGCGCCGCCGGCGTCTTGCGCGATGAAGCCATAGCCCTTGGCTTCGTTGAACCACTTCACGGTACCGGTTTGGGTCGTCATGGACGGAATCCTATCTATCGATCTAAGAGAACAAAAAGCGCCGCAGTGCCGGCGCACGCAGCACACTCAAGCTACCAGACGGGGATTTCTAGCGATGCCGACCGCGCGTTGCGCGGTGGGAAGGATGGAGATCACGAACGAACTGAGACTTGCGTAGAACTGTGGCCGGTAATGTACACGAGGCTTTGCCGCGCGCGCAGCCGCTTCGTGATCTGCGCCACGCGCAGCAAGCCTTTGCCCGATGTGACAAGCTCGCGGCCTCACTGGCCGTCTCCACGCGCATGCTGCTGAAACTCTCCGTTCTCGACCAGTCCGTCGCCCTCGAAGGCCAGGGCGAAGATGCCGCGATCCGCGACACGCTGGCGCTCGCCGAACAGGCCGAGGCGCTGGGCTACTCGCGCTTCTGGCTCAGCGAACACCACGGCATGCCGACCATCGTCGGCACGGCGCCGGAGGTGCTGATGGCGGCGGTGGCGGCGCGCACGCGGCGCATCCGCATCGGCAGCGCCGGCGTCATGCTGCCGCACTACAGCGCGCTGAAGGTGGCCGAGCAGTTTCGTGTGCTGGAGGCGCTCGCGCCCGGGCGCATCGACCTCGGCGTGGGCCGCGCGCCGGGCAGCGACATGCGATTCGCGCAGGCGCTCAACCCGCTGGCGCATGGCGCGGCGGAACACTTTCCCGAGCAGGTGCGCGACCTGCAGGCCTGGACCTCGCAACCCTCGCACCGCGGGCTGAGCGCCCATCCGCTCGGCGCCCATGCGCCCGAGCTGTGGATCCTCGGCAGCTCCGACTACGGCGCGCAGCTCGCGGCGCATTTCGGCCTGCCCTATGCCTTCGCCTACTTCTTCATGGACGGGCAGGGTGTCGAGCGTGCGCTGGAGCTGTACCGCAGCCTCTACCGGCCGAGCGAGCGCCATCCGCGGCCGCAGGCCACCGTGTGTGTCTGGGCGCTGGCGGCCGACAGTGCGAAGGAGGCCTGCCACCACGCGCTCAGCCGCGAGCACTGGCGCATGGAGCGCCAGCGCGGGCGGCTCGCTGCGCTGCAGGATCCCGACCTTGTCGCCGCGCAGGGCTTGCGCGCCGAGGACCAACCGGCGCTGGAGGCGATGCGCGCCAAGGCCTTCGTCGGCGATCCTGCCGAGGTGGCCACGCGCCTGCGCGCGCTCGCCGCCGCGCTGGAACTCGACGAACTGGTGATCAACACCTGGGCCTGGCACCCTGGCGTGCGCCAGCGCTCCTATGCGCTGCTGGCGCGCGAGTTCGCGCTCGAGGCGAGGGCGGCCTGATGCGCAGCCTCGAGTTCGTGCTGCGCGGCGAGTTCATCACGCTCGATGCCCTGCTCAAGGCGACCGGCCTGGCGCCGAGCGGCGGCGCCGCCAAGGCGATGGTGGCCGATGGCCTGGTGCAGGTCGACGGCCGCGACGAACTGCGCAAGACCTGCAAGATCCGCGCGGGCCAGGTGGTTGCGGTGACCGGTGCGCGCGTGCGTGTCATGGCCGATCCCGATGCGCTGCCGGGCTGAAGCAGCGAGCATCGCCGCCTGACTTCACCAGGGCTCCGACCATGTTCGACACCTGTATCGCGGGCAGCCTGCCCAAGCCGGCCTGGCTGGCCGAGACCGAGAAGCTGTGGCCGCAATGGCGTGCCAGCGGCCCCGAGCTCGACACCGCCAAGCGCGACGCCACGCTGCTGGCCATCAAGGAACAGGAAGACGCGGGGCTGGACATCGTCGGCGACGGCGAGCAGGCGCGCCAGCACTTCGTGCATGGCTTCGTCGAGCGGGTCGAGGGCATCGACTTCGAGCACAAGGTGAAGATGGGCATCCGCAACAACCGCTACGACGCGATGGTGCCGCAGGTGGTGGCGCCGCTGCGCCTGAGTGGCCGAGTCCACGCGATGGAGGCGCGGCTGGCGCGCGCCCACACGAAGCACAAGCTGAAGTTCACGCTGCCCGGCCCGATGACCATCGTCGACACCGTGGCCGACCGCCACTACGGTGACAAGGTCAAGCTCGCCTTCGCCTTCGCCGAACTGCTCAACCAGGAGGCGCTGGCGCTCGAGGCCGACGGCGTCGACATCATCCAGTTCGACGAACCGGCCTTCAACGTCTACATGAAGGAGGCGGCAGAGTGGGGCGTGGCCGCGCTCGAGCGCGCCGCGCAGGGGCTGAAGTGCAAGACCGCGGTGCACATCTGCTACGGCTACGGCATCCAGGCCAACGTCGACTGGAAGAACACGCTGGGCGAGCAGTGGCGCCAGTATGAGCAGGTCTTCCCGGCGCTGGCGAAGAGCCGCATCGACCAGGTTTCGCTCGAATGCTTCCACTCGCACGTACCGCCCGAGTTGATGGCGCTGCTGGCCGGCAAGGACGTGATGGTCGGCGTGATCGACGTCGCTTCGGCCGAGATCGAGACGCCCGAGCAGGTGGCCGACACCATCGGCCGCGCGCTGCAGTTCGTGCCCAGGGAACGGCTGTTCCCCTGCACGAACTGCGGCCTCGCGCCGATGTCGCGCGAGGTGGCGGTGAAGAAGCTGGAGGCGCTGGCCCGCGGCGCGGAACTCGCGCGCCAGCGCTACGGGGGCTGAAGCCCGGCCTCAGAACTTGTAGTTCAGGCCCACCGAGTACATGTCGGCGTTGCTCTTGCCGCCCAGCGCGTCGAAACGGTAGCGCTCCCATTCGCCGCGCACGCCGAGCCTCGGGTCGAAGTCGTACTGCAGGCCGGCGCCGACCTTGTAGCTGGTGCCGCGGTCGCTGCCGGCGAGGCTGCTGTCGAGCTTGCCGTTGAACACACCGACGCGGCCCAGCGCCGAGAAGCCGCTGCCCAGCGGCAGCGTGCCGACCGCATCGGCGAAGTAGCCGTCGGCCTTGACGCTGCCGGCCGGGCTCTCGAACTTGCCCAGGCGCGCGTAACCCGCCTCGAGGCCGAAGTTCGGCGTGAACGCGTAGCCGCCGTAGAGCTTGCCACCGGTGTCGGACTTGTCGGTGGACAGGCCGCCGATGTCGTCGCCCTTCCACTTCGAGCTCGACAGGCTGCCGCCGACGGACAGGCCTTCGGCATGGGCGGCGGCAGCGCCGAACAGGGAAACACAGATCAGAGCGTTGGCGATCTTCTTCATGGAGTGACTCCTTTTCCTGAGTGAGTGCCGGGGATGCGATGCATCCGCGGCAGACGCAGGTTGGCGCCTGACCGTGAAGCCGATGCGGTGCTCGGGTGAAGTTGTGTCCGGTGAGGTAACGCTGGGTGAAAGCCGTTGCCCGCACCACGACCACCGGGAACCAGCGGTCGCGATCCTCGTCCAAGGCCGGCGCAGGCCTGCGCCGTGCCCGCTGGCCGAGGCCTGTCAGCGCTTGGGCTTGCCGTCCTTCGACGGCGGAGCCTTGTCGCCCGGCTTGGGCTGGTCGCCGAGCGTCGACTTGAGCGGGCACACCGAGAACGCCGGGCACTTGGCGCAGCCGACGGCCAGCGCGATGGGGCAGAGCGTCATGGGGTGTCTCCCGCAAGGATGGTGGCGCAGCATACGCCCGCGAACTGTTGGCATGATGCGGGCATGACCCCCTTGCTCGCCCCCCCGACCACACCGCCCGAATCGCTCGATGCCGCCTTGTACCGCCAGGGCCATGCGGCGCTCGCGCCCGCCGGCCTGGCCGGCTTGTGCGGCATCCAACTCGCCGCGCTCGATGCCTGGCTCCCCTCGTGGGACCACCTGCCGCCCGATGCCTACCTGAAGGACGGGGGCCGCTACCGGCGCCGCCGCCACGGCAGCTTCGTCGTCAGCGGCGATGAGTTGACGCAGGTCGCACACCGCGCCCATTGGCAACCGGTGTCGTACAACGCGCTGCACGGCGGGCTGGAGCGCTGGTTCGAGCCGCTGGAGAACACGCTCGTCGCCGACCCGGTATGGGCACGGCTGCTGGTCGCGCTCGGGGCGGCCTGTTCGCGGCGCAAGGGCACGCAGCCCTGGTACGTCGAGGCGCACCAGTTCCGAATCGACACCACCGATGGCATCGGTCGGCCGACACCCGAGGGCGCGCATCGCGACGGCGTCGACTTCGTCGCCGTGATCCTCGCTGCGCGCGAGGGCGTGAAGGGCGGCGAGACGCGTGTCTTCGAGGCCGATGGCCCGAGCGGCCTGCGCTTCACGCTGACGCAGCCGTGGACCACGCTGCTGCTCGACGACGAACGCGTGATCCACGAGACCACGCCGATCCAGCCGGCAGCGGACGGCGGCCACCGCGACACGCTGGTGCTGACCTTCCGCGCACACGGCTTCCAGGACCCGCAGCGCTGAAGCGTTGATGCAGCGCAACACACCCCGAGGGGCATGAGGAAGAGACTCTTGGCACGAACAAGAAGGAGGTCTCCATGCATGCCTTTCGCGATTTCTTCTCCACCGACTACGGGCTGTTCAGCGCCGCCGGCTTGGCCTTCATGCTCGGCATGGGCGTCTTCTACGTGCGCTACTTCATCAGGCACATGCACGAGGACGAGGCACGCGAGCGTGCCGCGCAGGCGGGCAAGTGATCTGCGCTACTTGAGCAGCGTCTCGCGCAGGAAGAGGGTCGTCGCCCAGAATTGGTAGTCGGCGTTCTCCTTGCGCTGGAAGCCGTGCCCTTCGTTCTCGGCGCGCAGGTACCACACTGTCGTGCCGTTGGCGCGCACCTTCTCGACGATCTGTTCGGCCTCGGTCCAGGGCACGCGCGGGTCGTTGCGCCCCTGCACGACGAACAGTGGCTTGACGATCTTCGAGGCGTTGCTGGTCGGCGAGATGCGTTCGAGGAAACTGCGCATCGCCTCGTCGCGTTCGTCGCCGTACTCGACGCGGCGCAGGTCGCGCCGGTAGCTCTCGGTGTTGCGCAGGAAGGTGACGAAGTTGGAGATGCCGACCACATCGATGGCGCCGCTGAGTCGTTCCGGATAGGTGGCGGCCACCGCCAGGCTCATGTAGCCGCCGTAGCTGCCGCCGCTGACGACCACGCGCGAGGCGTCCAGCCGCGGCTGCGTGGCGACCCAGTCGAGCAGGGCGCCGATGTCCTTCACAGCGTCTTCGCGTTTCATGCCGTTGTCGAGCGCGAGGAAGGTCTTGCCATAGCCGGCCGAGCCACGCACGTTGGGCTGGACGATGGCGATGCCGAGGTCTTCGACGAAGTGGTTGTAGCGGCCCATGAAGCCGACGCGCGCCTGCGCCTCGGGGCCGCCGTGGATGTCGATCAGCACCGGCCGCGGCCCGGCGAAGCGATCCGGCGGCAGGTGCAGCCAGCCCGAAATGCTGCGGCCGTCGAAAGTCTTCCAGCGCACGATCTGCGCGTCGGCGAAGGTCTGCGGGTCGATGCCGGCTGGCACATGGGCGCGTGTCCAGCGCTCGGCTGGCGCCGCGAGCGCGGCCTTGCCTCTGACCTTGGCTGGCGGCGGCACGACCGTGTACAGCTCGCTGGGGCCTTTGGCGCCGTCGATCGCCACCACGATCTCGCCGCGTTGCGGGTGCACGCCCAGCGCACGCACGCTGCCCGCGGGCAGGGCCGGTGCGGGCCGTTCGCGCAGCGTGCGCGCGTCGAACAGGCGCAACTCGAGCCGCCCGTCGACGTTGACCTGCGCGGCGACCCAGCGGCCGTCTCGCGTCGGTATAGCCTGCTCGACGTCCCAGCGGATGTGGCGTGACAGCGGCTTCAGGTGGCCGCGGCGCAGCAGCTGCAGTTGCAGGAACTCGCTGCCGCGGTCGCTGAGTACCCAGATCGCGCCGTCGCTGGCGCGGAAGCCCTGCGCCAGGTAGCGGCCCTTGTGTCTGCTGCCCCGCGCCGGCAGCAGTTGTGTGGTGCGGCCGCTGGCCACGTCGAGCAGCCAGACCTGCGACTCGGTCGCCGACAGGTAGCGTGTCAGCACGATGCGCCGATCGTCGCGAGAGACGCCGCCCACCTCCCAGCCGGTGCCTGGCAGCTCGGCGAGCCTGCGCCGCTGCGTCGGCCGCGCCGGGTCGAACAGCGTCAGCGTCAGCCGCACCTCGTCCCGCGTGCCGCCCTGGGCGGTGCGGTCCAGTGGCACCGAGCTGGCGATCAGCTGGCTGCTGCGGTTCATCCAGCCCTCGATGGCGTGGCGTTCGCCGGGTGCGGTGAGCAGCGTGACCTGCCGGCTGTCGAGGTCGAGCCTGTACAGCTGGGCCGCCTCGTCGCCGCCATTGCTGCGCTCGAAGACGAGGTACTCGCCGTTGCGCGGCTCCCAGCTCGCGCGACGCACCGGTTCGGCAAAGGACGTCAGCGGTTCGGGTTCGCCCATCGGCTCGGCAACGCGGAACAACTGCACCGTGCTCGTGCCGGGGGCGCGGTGGCTGAGCAGCAGCTCGCGGCGCGCGGGGTGCCACTCGACGAGGTTGTGGCCGCTGAAATCGGTGTAGCGCGCCACCTGCTGCGCGAGGCGTTCGGGCACCGGCGGAATGCCCTGCACGAACAGCTGAGGGTTCGGCGCGATCACCGGCTCTGCTGGCGCGACGGGTGCGGCCGGCGGTGGCGGGGGAAGGTCGGTCGGTGTGGCGCAGGCGGCGATCAGCCCGACGCACAGCAGCGTCAGCAAGGCGAGGCGGGGGACGCGGTGAATGCTGGCAGGTGCGGTGGGGCTCATCGATGGGTTCTCGTTCGCTCTGGCGGACGCATTCTGCGGGCAAAGCCGGCTCGCTTCATCGCCGCGGCCTGCAGTTCATCCGCGCCGCAGCGCAGCCCGTCGCAAGTGGCTCGCAGCGGCCCGATGCGCTGCCGATACTGCCATCCATCGAAGCAAGGAGCCCGCCATGAACACCAGCCGCCACCTGACCCCCGCCCTGATGATCGCCGCCACGCTGGCCGCCGCGTTCGGTGTGGCCAACGCCGAGGCCGCCGAGCCGGCGACGAAGGTGGTGACGCTGCCGCGCGTCGAGGTGGTGGCCAGCCGCCAGGCGATGATGGCCGAGCCGCGCATCGTGCAGCTGCCGACCGTCACGGTGATCGGCAAGCGCCTGCAGCCTCAGGAAACGACCCGTCTGGCCCAGAAGCCCGCTGCCGCTGCGGCGCGCTCGTGAGCGCAGCCGTTCAGCCGGCGTCGCGCACGTCGCCGACCGGTGACGTGCCGAAGTCGGCGCGGTCGAGCACGGCGAGCACTCGCGCCGCCGTCGCCTCGGCACTGACGAGCTGGCCCTCGCGCTGCAGCGCCACGAAGCGCTCGAGGTCGGGGAACTGCGCCGCATCGGCGCTGCGCAGCTGCACCTGCATGTCGGTATCGATCACGCCGGGTGCCAGCGAGAGCACGCGCGCGCCGTTCGGAACCAGCGCCTCTTCCAGCGCGAGGCAGCGCGTCAGGTGGTCCATGCCTGCCTTCGCGGCGCAGTAGGCGGCGCTGCTGGCCATCGGCCGCCGGCCCAGGCCCGAGGAGATGTTGAGCACGCGGCGCTGGCCGCTCCAGGCGCGCGTGGCATCGAGGAAGGCGGCGCACAGCAGCGTGGTCGCCTCGAGGTCGACTCGCAAGGTCGTGGCCAGCGCGGTGAGGCCCGCATCGCGCAGCGCCGTCGGCGTGCCCACCATGCCGGCGTTGTTGATCAGCAGCACCTGCTCATAACGATCCGCTGCCTCGGCGGCGAGCATCTCGCGCAGCCGCTGCGCAACGGGCAGCGGCTCGGCCAGATCGGCCGTCCACTGCTCGAGCGTGGCCCCGCCGGCGGCTGCGGCCTGCGCCAGCGAGTCGTTCGTCCGGCGCGAGATTCCGATCACACGATGGCCTGGCAGCAGCAGCGCCTGCGCCAGCGCGGCGCCGAGCCCGCGCGAGTGCCCGGTGACGATGCACAGGCGTTCGGCCACCGCCTCAGACAGCCTGTGCCACCTGCTGGATGCCGGCGATGGCCCACTCGCGGCTGCCGTCGGCCGGGCGCACCAGGTGCCAGACCTCGTCGACCGGCGTGGCACCGTCCTCGCGCGCCTCGCGCACCAGGCCGTGGAAACGCACGCTGACGACCTGGCGCTGCGCTTCCTGTGCGACATCGAGCACCTCGGCGTCGATCTGCACCACGTCGGTCTGCTGGGCGGCACCCTGGCGCTCCTGCAGGTCGAGGCGGATGCTGGCGAACATCTCGGGCGTGGTGAATGCGCGCAGGTCGTCGAGGTCGCCGGCGTCGTTGGCCGCCTGCATGCGGATGAAGATCATCTTGGCGATGCGTGCGAAGCCGGCGGCGTCAAAGTCCCCCGGCAGGGCGCTGGCCGTGGTGGCCGGGGCAGGCGTAGCGGTGGCAGCGGGCATCAGCGGCGCCGGCGAGGCCGATTGCGGCGTCTGCGCCGCGGGCCAGTTGGCGGCGCTGCGCTGCAGCGGCGCACCGGCGCCGGCCAGGCGCGGCGTCGGCGTGGCGAAACGGCGCATCAGCCAGCGCACGACGACGATGCCGACGATGGCCAGCAGCGCGATCATCATGATATTGGCGAGTTCATCGCCGAAGCCGAGGTGGCTGGCCAGCGCGGCCAGGCCGAGGCCGGCGGCGAGGCCGGCGATCGGGCCCATCCACGAGCGCTTCGGCGCAGCCGCTGCGGCGGCACCGGCCGTGGCGGGCGCCGCTGCGGCCGTGGCGCCGCTCTGCGCCGGCTTGGCCGGGGTCGCGTCGGGCGTGCTGCGCGCGGGCAGGTCGCGCTTCATGCCGGCACTGCCGCCGCCACCGAGCCGCTTGGCTTCGGCCTCGACCGGCAGCACGGCGAGCGAGAACACAGCGAAGAAGAGTGCGAGAGGGAGGGCGAACAGCCAGCGTTTCATCATGGTCGGTGGATCCTGGACGGGGCACGCGGTGAGGCGTGCGGGCGCGCGGATCATACGCAGCGTTGCACTGCACTGCGGCCAAGACCCTGACCCGGCCACGGGTGCCGTGGTCGCGTGGCAGCCGTGCCGCGGTGCGTTGACCCGCTGCGCAGCGCGTGCCACACTGCACGCCTCTTGCTGCCGCCCTCGCGGCTGCCAGATCGACCCGAACCCCAGGAGGTGCACGATGAACAAGACCGATCTTGCCCTCGCTGCGGCCAGCGCCTGACGCGCCTCGGGTTCGTTCCTTTCCAGCCTCCCTCGGCTTTCCCCGGATCCTGACCTGAGCCGCGCGCGCCGCGGCCGCCTCTGTTCGTTCCGTTCCCCGTGCATCGCGCGGGGCCGGCCGGCGTGCCTGCGCACGCCCCAGGCGATTCACAGGTTCAACGATCCATCATGCTTGACTTCGACTTCGAGCGGCTTCGCTCGATGGGACTCACCGCCGCGCTGGCCAGCCAGGCTGCGGCACTCGCCGCCGAGTTGGCGGACGAGACGGGGCTGCGACTCGTGCGGCTGACCGTGCTGCACCGCGAGACGCTGCGGCTGCACGACGGCGAGCGCGAGTTCGACGCGCGCTCGCTGCCGCGGCTGGCGCGGCGCCTTGCCGATGACGAGGACATGCTCGCCGTCGGCGACTGGGTGCTCGCCGCGCCCGACGCCCACGGCGACCTGTGGGTGCACGAGCGCGTGCCGCCGCAGACGCACCTCGCGCGCCGCGATGCCGACGGACGTCGCCATCCGGTGGTCAGCAACGTCGACACCGCGCTGCTGGTGATGGGGCTGGACGCCGACTTCAACCCGCGCCGGCTGGAGCGCTTCCTCGCCCTCGTGCAGGGCAGCGGCGTGGCGCCGGTGATCGTGCTGAGCAAGGCCGACACCGTGCCGGACGCGCGCACGCTGTGGTGCCGCATGCAGGAACTGCGCGAGCGCATGCCGGCGGGCGTGGAGATTGTCGCGCTCGACACGCGCGACCCCGACGCGTCGACCCTGCTCGCCGCGCACACGCTGCCGGGCCGCACGCTGGCGCTGCTGGGCACCTCGGGTGCCGGCAAGTCGACGCTGACCAACACGCTGCTGGGCGCCGCGCAGCAGGACACCGGCGCGGTGCGCGAGAGCGACGGCCGAGGCCAGCACACGACGACGACACGATCGCTGTTCCGCCTTCCCGGCGGGGCCTGCGTGATCGACACGCCGGGTTTGCGCGCCTTGCGGCCCGACGCCGACGAGGCACAGGTGGCGGCCACGTTCTCCGACGTGGCGGCACTCGCGCCGAACTGCCGCTTCCGCAACTGCACGCACCGCGAGGAACCCGGCTGCGCGGTGCGCGAGTCGCTGGCCGACGACCGCCTGCGCAACTACCACAAGCTGCTGCGCGAGGCCCGGCGCGACACCATGAGCGCGCTCGAGCGGCAGCGGCAGGTGGCGCAGTGGAAGGCGCGTGGCCGGGCCGGTGCGGCGCGAGCCCGGGCCAAGCGCGAGCCCGGCTGATCAGGTGGCGAGAACCTGCGCCCGGCTCAGGCGGCGCTGGACTGCGCTTCGTCGTGGGGCGTGCAGGCCGCCGAGCCGCAGCCGCTGATCTCGTCGCGCGGCAGCGCGTCGGGGTGGGCAACGACGCCGGAGAGCGGGTCATGGCCGACACGGCGCAGGTGCAGCGCCAGCCCGGCGTCCATGCTCTGCGCATGCTGCGGGAACCACATCGCCAGCTCGCCCGACATCATGCTCAGGATCTCGGGCTCCCCGGCTTCGGCGCGCTTCAGGCCCTCGCGCATCACCTGCAGCACGACCTTGTGCTGCACGCTGTGGCAGTTGCCGGCAGCGAAGCGGGTCTCGCGCATCCAGCGGTCTTCCTGGTCGAAGTGGACCTGCGTGTGGTCGATTAGCGCGCGCCAGGCGTCCAGGCGCGCCGAATCGTCGGCGGAATCGAACGCGGCGAGCAGGTCGACGAACTCGCGGTGCGTGTCGTCCATCAAGGGCAGGTCGAGCGAGAGCGCCTCCGACCATTCGAGCGCGGGCATGGGTTGGTTTCCAAGGTGGGATGCCGGCAAGCGTAGGCAGGGCCCGACGCGGCTGCCTTGAGTCAGGTCAACCACCCCTGGAACAGGGCGTCGCAGAGTGGACGGTTTCGAACCCCTTGAAGGACGAACCGCATGGCCCGCAGCAGTACCGCCAACGATCGCAGCCCCCGCAGCCCCCGCAGCCCCGCCGCGCGCAAACGGCCGGTGCGCACCCGCCGCAGCGGCGATGGCGACGTGATCGACGGGGCCGCCGACGCAGCCTCGCTGGGCGAGGCCGTGGTGAGCGAGGCCGTGCAGGCCGCGCAGGGCGCCAAGGTGGCCGCACTGGACGACATCCTCGCCCGCTCGCAGGACAGCAAGGAGACGGCACGGCAGCTACGCGCCATCCTCGAAGGCGCATCGCCCGACGATGCTGCGGCGCTGCGCCGCGAACTGCTCGAGGGAGCCGACGCACTGCAGCGCGCCCGGCTGGTCAAGCCCGACGAGGAACTCGCGGCCGACTGGCGCAGCGGCGGCTACCCGTACAGGAACCTGATGTCGCGCAAGAACTACGAGGCGCAGAAGTACCTGCTGCAGGTCGAACTGCTCAAGCTGCAGGCCTGGGTGAAGGAGAGCGGGCAGCGCGTGGTCATTCTCTTCGAAGGGCGTGACGCGGCCGGCAAGGGTGGTGCGATCAAGCGCTTCATGGAGCACCTCAACCCGCGCGGCGCGCGCGTCGTCGCACTCGAGAAGCCGAGCGAGACCGAACGTGGCCAGTGGTACTTCCAGCGCTACGTCGAGCACCTGCCGACCGCCGGCGAGATCGTGATGTTCGACCGCAGCTGGTACAACCGCGCCGGCGTCGAGCGGGTGATGGGCTTCTGCTCGGAGGGCGAGTACGGCGAGTTCATGCGCCAGTGCCCGGACTTCGAGCGCCACCTGGTGCGCAGCGGCATCCACCTGATCAAGTTCTGGTTCTCGGTCAGCCGCGCCGAGCAGCGCCGCCGCTTCAAGGAGCGCGAAGCGCATCCGCTCAAGCAGTGGAAGCTCAGCCCGATCGACATGGCCTCACTGGACAAGTGGGAGGACTACACCAAGGCCAAGGAAGCGATGTTCTTCGAAACCGACACCGCCGATGCGCCGTGGACGGTGATCAAGAGCGATTGCAAGAAGCGCGCGCGGCTGAACGCGATGCGCTACGTGCTGCACAAGCTGCCCTACACGAACAAGGACCTCGGCCACATCCAGTCGCTCGACCCGTTGTTGGTCGGCCGCGCGCATGTGGTCTACGAGCGCGGCGAGCGGGCGGGCGGGGCGCTTCTCTGACGCCGGTTCGCAAGAAGCGGCTGGTTGCGCGCTGAGCGGGCATTGCGGTTTCGTTTCCTAGCCACCGCATCCGCGGCGCGCTGGCCGTGGGTGTCGAGCATGCCGAAGGCACGCCCGGCAGCGCCGCGCCGGGATGGAACAATGGGGCGCATGTCCCGACGCACGATCGCCGTTCTTGCCGCCCTGGCCCTGGTGCTTGCCGCCGGCGTGGCCTGGTTGACGCTGCGCGCCCCGCGGGCCGCGGCGGCGGCGGTGCAGCCCGCGCCGCTGGTGCGAACGCTGATCTTCTCGGCGCGCGTAGCGACCAGCTCGCGCGTCGAACTCGGCAGCACGCTCACCGGCCGCGTGCTCACCGTCGCGGTGGACGAGGGCGCGCAGGTGCGCCAGGGCGAGGTGCTGGTGCGCCTGGAGAGCGACGAGCTGCGTGCCGCGCTCGAGCAGGCACGCGCCAGCGAGCGCCAGGCCGCGGCGCGGCTGGCCGGGCTGCGCAGCAGTGGCCGCAGTGCCGCGCAGGCCAGCGTGGCGCAGGCCGATTCGGTGCTGCTGGCCGCGCAGGCGGAGCTGCAGCGCACGCAGGACCTGGTCGCCCGCGGTTTCCTCAGCGAGGCTCGGCTCGACGAGGCGCGGCGTGCGGTGGCCGTCGCGCAGGCGCAGCAGGCCGGGGCGCGCGCGCAGCGTGCCGCCAACGAGGAGCAGGGCACCGACGTCGCGCAGGCGCAGGCCCAGCTGGCGCTGGCGCGTGCGGCGGTGGTCGCGGCGCAGGCGCGGCTCGAGCAGGCGGTGCTGAGCGCGCCGGCCGACGCGCGTGTGCTGCTGCGCGCCGTCGAGCCGGGCCAGATCGTGCAGCCGGGGCGCGCGCTGCTGACGCTGGCGCTGAGCGGGCCGGTGCAGCTCGTCGGCCAGCTCGACGAGCGCTATCTCGAGCAACTGCAGATCGGCCAGAGCGCGGGCGTGGTCGCCGATGCCTTTCCCGGCCGCCGTTTCGAGGCACGGGTGCAGAGCATCGCGCCTGTGATCGATGCGCAGCGCGGCGCGGTGGAGGTCAAGCTGGCGCTGGCGCCGCCGGTGCCGAGCTTCCTGCGCGAGGACATGACGCTGTCGGTGGAGGTCGAAACCGGTCGACGCGAACGCGCGCTCGTCGTGCCGATGGACGCGCTGGTCGGCGATCGCGGCGACGGCCAGGCGACGGTGCGCGTCGTGCGCGACGGGCGCGTCGAGCTGCGCCGCATCCGCCTCGGCCTGACCACGCTGGAGGCGGCCGAGGTGCTCGAGGGCCTGGCCGCCGGCGAGTGGGTGCTGCTCGGAGCGGCGCCCGCAACCGGCGAGCGCGTGCGGCCCGAGCTCGGCGCGGCGGCCGTGCAGCGCCCGGCCATGGGTAAGGGCGAGGGTGTCGGCTCGGCGATGACCAACGCGATGGGCCGCTGATCGCCACCCCATGTTCAACTCGCTCGGATTCGAACGAAGCGTGGCCGTGCGCTTCCTGCGCGAGGGGCGCATGCAGACGCTGCTGATCATCGTCGGCGTCGCCGCGGGGGTGGCGGTGGTCGCCTACATCTCGGCGCTGATCACCGGGCTGCAGCGCAACACGCTGGAGAAGACGCTCGGTGCGCAGGCCCACGTGACGCTGAGCGCGCAGGACGACATGGTCGTCGCCGCCGTCCCGCCGGCCTCGGGCGCGATCACGCTGGCACAGACCCAGCCGCGCGCGCAGCGGCCGCGCTCGATCTCCAACTGGGCTGCGCTGGTGCCGGTGCTGGAGGCCATGCCCGCTGTTGCGGCCGTTTCGCCGATGGTGGCCGGCGCGGGGCTGGCCCTGCGCGGCGAGGCCTCGCGATCGATCGCGCTGGTCGGCGTCGACCTCGACCGCTACGACCGCATCGTCGGCCTGCGTGCCAAGGTCGTCGACGGCGCCGCCCGGCTCGGTCCGGGCGAGGGCATCCTCGGCCGCGAGCTGGCCGACGACCTCGGCGTGCGCATCGGCGACCGGGTCAACCTGGTCACCGGCACCGTCAGCGATTCGCTGCGTGTCACCGCGCTGGTCGACCTCGGCGTGCGCGAGCTGAACCGCCGCACGGTGATCGTGCCGCTGCGTGCTGCGCAGAGCCTGGTGGGGCTGACCGGCGGTGCCACCAACCTCGACCTGGCGCTGGTCGACGTGTGGGCCGCGCCGGTGCTGGCGGCCGAACTGGCGCAGCGCTATCCGTACAAGGTGGAAAGCTGGCAGCAGGCCAACGCGCAGCTGGTGTCGGCACTGAACGCGCAGTCGGTCAGCACCACGCTGATCCGCGCCGTGGTGATGGTGGTGGTGGTGCTGGGCATCGCCAGCGTGCTGGTGGTGTCGGTGGTGCAGAAGCGCCGCGAGATCGGCATCCTGCGCGCGATGGGGGCGACGCAGGGCCAGGTGCTGCGCATCTTCCTGCTGCAGGGCGCGATCGTCGGCGCGCTCGGCTCGGTGCTCGGCGTGCTGCTCGCCGTGGCGCTGATCTGGGCCTTCACCAGCTTCGTGCGCGGCGCCGACGGGCTGCCGCTGTTCTCGATCACGCTGGCGCCTGCGCTGGCACTGCGCATCGCCGCCTTCGCCACGCTGTGCGGCGTGCTCGCCGCGGTGGCGCCGGCGCGCCGCGCCGCCGCGCTCGACCCGGCGCAGGCCATCCGGATGTAGCGCGCATGGAGCCGACCGCCACGCCGCTGATCGCGCTCGACGGCGTCCGCAAGAGCTACAACCTCGGCCGGCCCAACGAGGCCGAGGTGCTGCACGGCGTGTCGCTGGCGCTGGGCACGGGCGAGTTCGCTGCGCTGATCGGCCCCTCGGGCTCGGGCAAGAGCACGCTGCTGAACATCCTCGGTCTGCTCGAGCCGATGACGGCCGGCAGCTACCGCATCCAGGGCGAGGAAGCCAGCGGCCTGGACGACACCGAACTGACGATGCGCCGGCGCGCCTCGCTGGGCTTCGTGTTCCAGTTCCACCACCTGCTGCCGGCCTTCACCGCACTGGAGAACGTGACGCTGCCGGCGCTGATGCGCGAGGGTCGCATCAGCGTGGCGCGGCGCGAGCATGCCCGCGCCGTGCTGGCCGCGATGGGCCTGGCCGATGCGATGGGCAAGCGACCGGGCGAACTCTCCGGTGGCATGCAGCAGCGCGTGGCGATCGCGCGCGCGCTGGTGCTGCAGCCGCCGCTGGTGCTGGCCGACGAGCCCACCGGCAACCTCGACCGCGCCTCCTCCGACGAGGTGTTCGCGCTGATGCGCCGCATGCATGCCGAGCTGAGCACCTCGTTCCTGGTGGTGACGCACGATCCGCGGCTGGCCGAGCGCTGCGACCGGGTGATCGAACTGGTCGACGGGCGCATCGAATCCGACGAGCGCCGCGCTGCCGCGACCGCGCTGTAGGGCAGCGCCGACGGCAGCGCCTTGCGCCGCTACCGGCACTCGCCGAATTGCACCTCACCGCCGACACGGCGCACCAGCCATGGGCCGAACAGCTCCGAACCGGAGCCATCCAGCACCTGCAGCCAGCCCACTGCATCGGGTTCGTTGGGGGCGGGAAGCAGGACGGTGATCGCCGGCCGGCTGGCCGGTGCCTGCGGGCTGACGTAGCGGCCGACGAAGGCGAGCGTGCCGTCTTCCAGTGACCCCCATTGGCCGAGGAAGACCATCTCGCTGCACGGCACCTGGAGCGCGATCCGGTTGCCCTCCAGCGTGGCCAGCACGGCCGCGCCTTCGTTCGTCTTGTTGGCATCGCTCCATTGCACGGGCGTGGTGCCGCTGCTGGGATCCCTCCCGGCCGATTCGCAGACCAGACCGACCTCGGCAAAAGGCGCCTTGCACACGGCGCCCGGCGTGTAGCGGATGTCCGCGCCGCCATCGTCGTCCGTGCCGGAGCCGGTGCCGACGACGCCCGCGCCGCAGCCGGCCAACGCCACCAGCATGAACCACGTGGCCATGGCGCCCATGCAAGCGCGCCGGCCCGTTCTCGGGAACCTCATTCCGACTCCTTCTCGCTGGAATCCTCGACAAAGAAATACACGCCGAAGCGCACACGCGCCTGTCGGCGCGCCTCGCTTTCCTTGACGGCGTCGCGGGCCACACGCTTCTCGGCCAGGCGCAGCACGCGCGAGAGCACCGGGCGCCAGGCGCGCGTCGCCGCTTCGTGCAGCACCTGGGCCGAGTCGGCCGAGATCTCGTCGACGTAGATGGCCTGCTCCAGCAGGTTGCGCCCGTCGACCAGGTTGGCGCAGGCTGTGGCGGCGTGGTCGCGCAGGTTCACGCCCAGCGCCTCGGCCATGGCTGCGAAGTCGCCTCGCGGCACCATGCCCATCGTGTCCAGCTCGATGCGTTCGCCGTCCACCCGCACGACGTTCAGCCGCAGCATCTCCTCGAGCACGGCGCGCGGGCCGACGTCCGTGCTGACCCCCTGCACGAGCTGGTCGAAGCTGCCGGGCCCGGCACCGCGCTGAAGCACCCGCGGCGTCGAGCCATCGAGGTAGAGCGGGTCGCTCATCCAGCGGCCGACGATCTGGCCGATCAGGCCCAGCGGTGCCGGCGCGGCCACGGCCGGC